>JAHDDD010000058.1:0-8141 GCA_020629535.1 Saprospiraceae bacterium | reverse complement strand
TTCTGAAAACCATCGAGGAAGGTTTAGATCGTTTGTAGGTTCGATGATGATTTCCTTTTTATTGGTCACTTGCTTTTTCTTGATGGAGTCTTGATTTTCAGGTTCAGGTAACTTTTCAAGAAGTGTCCAATCATTGGCAGCCACCAATTTTTCGATTTTTAATTGAAAGAGGGAAACTGTCTTTGATAGCGTAATAGTATCCAAGGCGTGAATATGCTATTCCTAATTGATAATTCGATGCCTCTCGGTCATTGAGAATTTCTTGAATATAAACGAATGCACTATCCTGATGATCCTTGTGTGCTTTGATTAAATCCAACTTAATATCAATGATTTTGGCATTGGATTTCTCATGCTCAAGTAGCAACTTGAGGCTATCAGTAGAAACTTTCTGCGCTAGGACCGACAATTGCCCCAACATAATGATTGTCAAGACACGGAAAACCATACTCCCAATTGAATACTAAAATTAAGAGCTTTTCACATATTAGTATAGCCTCATACAAAAGAAGGGTACAAAATGTAAAATAGAATATCTTAAAACACACTCCTGCAGGTATATATTACTATAGATTTAGGAATCCAAGTGGTGGAGTTTGACTTCCAATGCTATAAAAATTACCAAGATTTGGGAAAAGTGTGGTCAAATCTGTGGCGGCAACTCCCAGCCACATAGCCAATTCGGCAAAATATACATCGGTTGAAGTGGTTGGTATGTACACACCTCCTCCAATTTCTAATTCACTTTCGAGACCAAGGATTGGGTAATCCCCAAATATGCGACCGCCATTTACAGCTCCACCAGAAACCATCACGTTACCTCCCCATCCATGATCTGTTCCATTGCCATTTGATGTTAGTGTTCTTCCAAATTCTGATACTGTAAAGGTTGTCACACAATCAGACAATTGCATTTCTTCCATTACTTGGTTGAATTCTCCCATGGCTTTACTTACGACAGAAAGCATTGAATATTGACTATCAAGAACTTCATCGTGGTGATCCCAACCATCGTATTCTACAAAGAAGATTTGTCGCTTCATGCCAAGGCTTTCTCGCAAAGCAATCATCTTTGCAACCATGTGCATACTTTGCGAAATATCATTTTCAGAAAACTGAGTCGTGAAAGGACTTAAGGTTTCCAGTTGCTCACTGATTTGTAGATATGCGTCTCTTGAAACTCTAATTACATCAACATAGGTTTGTTTGAATACATCTGCGTATTGTTTGTCAACCATATTGTCAATAGATTGCTTTCTCATTTCATTGAAAATCCAATCTTCGTTATAGCCATTTATTCCGTTTGCGCCTTCCCATGGATCCATAGTATAGGGTATACTTTTAGCTCCGGTTTGGAACATATTTCCACCATTCATTGAGATGTTCATGGAAATATTTTCATTAGAATTTGTATCGCCTATTAGATCGGCAATTTTTCCTCCCCATCCTACGGCAGATCGTTCTTGTGGTAAGGCTGTTTGCCATTGACGGATTTGGTCAGAGTGTGAGAAAAGGCCAAGCGGTAATTTTGATTCATCATTCCATACTTGCTCTTTGGTGACAGGTTCGACCAAGGTTCCGATATTTGAAATGAAAGCAAGTTTGCCTTGATTGTACATGTTTTGGACCTCTGGCATTGAAGGATGTACTCCATAATCTACATTATTCAAAGCTAGTATTTGGTTATAAGGAATTGCCAAGTTTGATCTTACTTGAGAGTATTCCTGATATGCAGATTGGTTGGTAGGAATGAGCATATTAAATGAATCCTTTCCACCCGAAAATAGGAAGCAAACCAATGCCTTATAATCTCCACCAAGCGCAACGCTAGAGTTACTGATGGCTGCAGCATTCATTGATTTTAGGTTAATCAATGTTGACAACATGGTTGTCATGCCCAAAGATGCACAACTTGCTTGTCCTAAAAATTTTCTTCTTGATATATGATGATGATCTTTCATTCTAATTATTTGAAAATGACAAAGTCAGGTGAAATAAGAGTTAGGTAACCTGCCAACATAAACTTATACATGTATACGTCAGGTTCATCCCATTGCAATGGTTCGATGGCTTGTCTGATGATATTTCTGGTATCATCTGTCATTTGTCCATGGGTAAAAACGATGTCTAGAAAGTTTATCATTTCTTCTGGCTGCATGGCCATATCAGCATAAGGTTCGAAAACTACACCAGGAGTGACTTCTCCAATTTCATCTTCCCATGTCCACCAAGGTGCGCCCCAGACGATCCATTGATTTACCTGATTTATATAGCCTATGGCTGTTCTCGTATTGTGTAGATTAAATTCTGGTGCAAGCATATCATTATCTGATAGACCTCCGACCGGTTGATGATCAGGAAGATAAAAGTTAAAAACAGTAGGTGCTGCCAAGGTCATTTGTTCTGTGTCTTCCAGAAAGCTGAAACCATTGACCCAATAGTTTCCAGATGGGATATCTAGTTCTATTGCTCTATTGAAGTTGGAGAATCTCAAAACCGGTTCTTTCATCTTACCATTTGATTCATCCAGGAACCAATCACAGCTTCTAGCTTCAACGTCAAGAAGAATGGCCCTGATGACGGATCCAAGATTACCTCTTTCTCCATTTTGATCATTGTTGAAGACATTTGCAACCCTTTCTATGTATCCTGCTGATGGATTGGATTTGACCAATCTTTGTATTAATTGACGTGATATAAATGGTCCGACATTGGGATGATTGAAAAGATGATCAATAGCATCTTCAATATCTTTTATGGGATCTTGATCTGCCGGTATGGTGTATCCGTTTAGCAATGTTTTTGGTCCTGGCTCATGAAACTCATCATACATTTCCATTTGGACTGTTCTGTCCGTACCGTAGAAGCCTAGGCCAAAATATGGTTCATTTGTCCAATCAATCCATTCTTCTATTCCTCCAGGTCCAAGACCTGTAAAAACTTTTGCAAATTCTTTGATGTCATCATTGTTGTAGGTGGGTATAAAATTACCCTCCGCATCCAATTTTCGAGAACCATCATTGTTTAATTCATACAATCCAATGGTAAAGAGTTGCATGATTTCTCTTGCATAGTTTTCATCTGGATGGATGTTCTCTTCGGGTATAGCTCTTGGATTATTAAAATGACTCAGGTAATAGCCCATGTTTGGATTCAAGGTGACTTCAAGCAGTAAATCCCTATAGTTTCCGAAAGAATGTTTCATGAGAATGTCGTAAAAACTCGACAATCCTTCTCCGTGGTCTTGAAGATCAGAATTTATGGAAATGACCAAAATTTGACTTAACGCATACGCAATACGTTGGCGCAATTGATCGTCATTTTTGATAGTATTGGTCCACCAAGCATAATTGAATGTCAATGCCCAAGGGCCATATATTTCATCAGGGTTAAAGCCAATACCAATGTATGCATTGTAAATAACGTCCCAAATGGCAGTCATCTGATCCAGATATTGTGACTGAGGTAATTCCATTTGTTCATCGATCCAGGCTTCGAAACCGATATCCAGAACATGATCAATATCCTCAAGTGTTCCTCCCATAGAAGCTTGGGCAAGAAATCTGGATGCTGCCATACGCTCGGCCTGTAGTCCATGTCCATTGATCGTATTGCCAAGGTGACTATCTTCAACGACAGGTGAACTTGAAAAAGTAACATTGTCATCATGACCGGCACCGATGTAATCATCATAATAAGTCTGAGTGTGCACCAATCCTGCAATGAGCAGAAATGCAAAAAAACTGAATATTTTTTTAGTCATCATCTGCTATTTGTTGTGTTGAATGATTAATTTTTGAGAAAAGAATCCATCATCAGCATAGATGTTGATGAAGTATTGACCGTCTGTCAAATCAGCGGTATTTATATCAAAATTGTTTTCTCCCTCAATCAATGATATTTTGCGTGTCCAGATATTTTGGCCTGTGAGATTTATCAATTCCATTTTACCATCAAAAAAATCAATTTGACTATTGATGGAAATTATGGTTTGCTCATCAGCTGGATTTGGTTGTATGCTCGCCTGGAGATTTAGCTCATTGAGTGTTTCATTAGAAACGGAATTTCCTGACGTTTGAAATCTGATTTCTGATAAACAAGCACAGTCCCCGCCATAATTATTTAACATAGTGATGAGAACGAATCTTGCATTGATTCCTTCAAAATTCGGTCCTTCTACACCTTCGTAAAATGAAGTGGCATTTGCCTGAGGAATGGTAAAAATTCCCCATTCTGTCCATTCGATACCATCTTCGGAGTAGTCAATGAAGATGTCTTGCATTCCATTGATGGTTTCATTGTAGACGTTGCAGTTCCAAATCGTACTTTCTGTCAGAGCATATGATATTGAGAAATCATACATAAGCCAGTAGGAATCGCCTCTTTCGATATTTGGATTTGCACTTTCTTCACAGCTGATCCAATGGTCGGATTTTAGTGTGCTGTGTCTATCGGGATAGCATTGGGCATTGATGTATTCTGCTGAAAACAGAGCCCAAAAGCTAAAGAGTAGTAAATAACGAAGCATGTAAATCTTTATTTGAATTTAAAATACCATTTTATTCTCAAACTTATACGCAAGCATAAGACCAAACTGAAAATTTCGTGGTAAACCCGGATATAAATAACGAGGAGCATTGCCCCCAAAACTTCTAGGATTGACTGATACCATGGAAGCGTAGTTTTGGTCCAAAATATTGTTGAGACGAAAAGATGCTTTTATTTCCCACGTTTTGGAGTTGAGCAAATCATAACTCAACATCGCATTTATCAGTTGGTAACCATCTACTGTAATACTATTAGCATCATCTGCAAACATTTGTCCCACGGATAGTAGATCTAACTGTGTATCCCATTTTTTGTAATTCAATTTTATTAAAAAGTTTGATTTATGTTCAGGATTACCAGGCAGGAAATTCCCACTAAAATCAACTTCGTTGTTTACAAAAGTTTGGAAGGTATGAGGGGACCATTGATGGTTTGCATTGAACGAAAGATATATCTCATTAAATTGAAACGATTTAAATAATGTCAATTCTGCTCCCGGATGATTGGTTCTTCCGGCATTTACACCAATAAAGACATCTTCAGAAACTCTTTCAGAAACCAAAAGATTGTCAACTATCATATAATAGAGACTTGCATCTAAACTGAGAAATCCAGGAAAAGTATATCTAGTGCCTACTTCAAAATTCCAACCTGTTTCTTGTTTTATATCTGGATTAATCAATCCATCTGGTGTTAAGGTCTCTTGTAGAGTTGGGTTAGAGAAACCATGTGAAACGGTAGCATAAAAATTCCTATTAGGAGATATTTTATAATCAAAAGAAAGGAAAGGACTTAAGATCGCTGGGTAGTCAAACGCACCTGATTGATCTATGCCGTTTACTGAAAATCTATCTTCGAATACATACCCCGTTAGGTTCATGTTTAGACCCGAATGTAGGAATAGTTGATTAGATAGTTTTAGTTCAGATTCGAGAAAGCTATTAAGGTATTTTCTGGTTTCAAAATTTTGAGAAAGTATAGTTCCTCTTCCGATGTCTAGGGTTTCAAAGGTGTTCCAATCTTCAATTTCGTTAAAAAATTCAAATCCAATTTTAAATATTTTTAGGTTGGAGTTCTTTGCTTTTTTTTCAATAAAGCTTCTGGTGCCAATGGATCGGCTAAATTGAGTAAGTATGTTGAAAGGGCGTCTTTCATCGTTGCGGAAATGCGTTGTAAAGCCAGTGACTGAGGTGAGCCAGCCACCGTTAAATTTGCGTTGATGGGTAATCCCAACCAAGGTACGTTCATAGTCTTCATTTCCATTTGCTTGTTGCCAGTTGAATGCTGCGGCTGATGGCTTGGTTTCAAAATCTGTTTTATTTAATCCACTTGGAATTTCTGCTTTTACTCTTGTGTGGTTTGCGAAAACAAAGAGCTTATCTTTTTTTCCCCATTGTACTTCTCCATAACCAGAAATATTTTGTCTTTGGAAATCATTGTTATCTCGAAATCCATCAGACTTTATGAAGTCGTGGTTTAGAGAAATGATATTTTCACTAGAGACATAGTTATAATTCTGGTTGGTATGAATGGTGCCAAAAGAACCATAGTGGTTGCTGGTGGATAGTGAATTTTTTCTTGCGTTTCGATCTGTGTTGTAATGAATAACACCGCCTAATCCAGATCCAAAAGAAGGTTTGGTTGGGCCTTTCATTATATCAATAAGATCAATGATGCCCAGATTAATATCTTCCAAATTTGTTTCACCAATGCCATTGGTCAATGGAATTTCATTTAAATATGATTTGATCTTTATGGTAGAAAAAGGAGATCGACTCCCGATGCCTCTGATGGTCAGTCTATTGGTATTTAAAGCACCAGCATGCATGAAAACACCAACCTTTTGATTGTATGCGTTTTGAGGATTTGCAAGATCAATGTTTTGTATGTCATGACTATTGATACGTTCGAATGCGAAAGGGCGTAGATGTTTAGCGGTAACAACAATGAAGTCCCCTTGATCGGGTAATTCTTTGAGTACAATTTCACTGGCATTGATTTGCGATGCAGTAGAGGTGAATTTTTCAAAGCCGACAAATGAAATTTGAATAAGGTCTTTTGCCTGGGCGTTGATTTCAAAGTTTCCATCTATATCTGTGATTACGATTTCATCAGAATTGAGATTGGTAACGTGGCAACCAATCAGCGCTTCAAAATCGGAATTTACAACTTTTGCTTTACATATGATTTGAGCCATTCCCCGAAAGGGAAAGAAGAAAAGACTGATTAAAAGTAATGAAACGGTTTTTGATAGATATTGGTTTGACATATTGTAAAATTGCATACAAATGTAATTTCAAAATGAGAGTTTTTGTCGATCATTGGTAGTAAAAATGTAACATGCAAGTCAAATGGAAGATTTGATGAAGCACTGAATCAAGGCAGGTCGTAACTTTAAGAGCAATTCTTATAGTGTCGATAACGGGACAAGAATTTTCGACTCCTTTTAGTTTTCATGTTGCAATTCACTAATCACAAAAACATTATATTATGAGAACTAATTTCCAAAGGATCCCAGTAATAAGGCCGGGACTTTAATGTTACGAAAGTAACTCCCTAAATATGTGGCTAGTGAGATGATGTTTTTAGTAACTAAATTATTGTTTAGTTCTATGTCGGCGAAGATGTGTCTTTCAAGTAATGCTGATCCGTTGTGCCATTGCAAAGACTGAAAGGTTATATTACAATAGTACAAAGGGTTGAACCGAAAGTAGCGATCATAAACTATAAGATTTATAAGCCATATCAACTGTTATCAGTTTGATATGGCTTTTTTTGTAAGATAGTTTACTCTTTAAACATATTAAATCGAAGTGGCATATTATGTGATATTATAGAATCGAGTTATACGAGTTCTAACTAAATCTAATAATGCTATGGACCTGATGTTACCACTTTTTAGAAGCTTCCTCATACCCTTAGTTCTCATGGTTTTCTTTTCTGGTACACTTCCTATGACCCCGGAGGTGAATGAGGGCGGAATCGAGTTTCTAATTGAAACTGAGGACAGCCGAATGAAGTCTTTGGTAAGTTCGATGAAATTTAACCAACGAAACAAGCAAATTGACATCCATACTGTAAAATCAATGAAGAGTATGGAGTTTTTGAAGCAAGATGGCGAACTTATCTTTTGGGTGCCTGTAGGTGCTCCCAGCGTAAACGTTGGAATCTCCTCTTATCCAAAAGGTATTTACTATTTGAACCTTTTGCTTGATGAAGAAGAAGACTACATAACCACGAAAGTTATAAAAGACTTTTGATTTCTGTGTGACAAGGGGCGATAGCCCCTTGTTGTTTTTCTTTTTTGGCTTGATCCAAAAAAGAAAGAAAAAAGATCCTTTTCAGTCTATCTCTGTTTTTCTTTTTGGTTTGATGTAAAAAAGGGAATAAAAATCTTCCCAATATTATATTAATAAAGTATTCTTTATCTTTTTTGGCTTGATGTAAAAAAGGAAACAAAAATCTTCCCAATAGTATATCTTTTTCTTTTTTGGCTTGATCCAAAAAAGGAAACAAAAAAGATCAAGACTGTATTCATTTTTTACGTGCACTTCACTTGGAAATCCTAAACTCATAAAACTCGCAGGTACTTC
>JAHDDD010000057.1 GCA_020629535.1 Saprospiraceae bacterium | reverse complement strand
ATACTCTTAATATGCTAAAGAAAATCAAAGACCTTTTAGGTATTGAAGGAGTCAAAATTGGACTGGAGTTCGACGATCCTATTCAGAGATCAGAAGGTGCTGTTTTTGGACATGTAATCCTTTCTAGTCTAAGCGATCAAACCGTTACTGGAATCGAGATAAGACTCATCGAAAAGTATCAACGAGGTAGAAAAGAAAATCGACTTATTGATGAATATGAGTTGGGTAAAATATATTTGTCCGAAAGGGTAGATCTTAAGCGTGGAGAAGAAGTGAAAATCCCTTTCACTCTACCGTATAATGAAATCAAATCAGAAGTGGACTCTTTTGGCGATCGCAACTTCGTAAACAAAGGAATTGCAGCTATTGCAAAAGCATTGAAAGGAGTGAGATCAGATTTTAAAGTAATTGCTAAAGCAAACGTTGCTGCCACAACCCTTGACCCTATCGCTTCCAGATTGGTTATTTTGGAATAACCGAAAACCAAATAACGATCACCAAAGACCACTAGCTCTCATTTTCCTGCTGCTTACTCTCAATGATCTTTCTGATTTCATCATCAGATTTACCAAGGTGCTCAAGTAAGAAATCAACATCATCTCTGAGCTCATGATTTGGATATTTCTTTATGAAGGCCTCATATACTTCTTTGGCCTTTTCATCATTTTGTAGATCATTCTCCAATACAAATCCTTTCAAGAAGTAGGTGGTAGGCGTCTTCTCATAATTCGGATATCTGTCAATGATCCAGTCATAGAGACTTAAGACTTTAGGGAAAGTGTTGATACTCTTCGCAATTTCAGCCGCTCTAAATAAATACGATGGAGTCTTTTCAGCTTTCGGGAAAACCAGTCCAAATGCCTCACAAGCATCGACATACTTTAATGCGGCATTACGATTGATTCCAATCTTATTGACATCGCCTTTAAAAATATTCTCACCGATGTTCAGTATGTAGGTGTCAAGATTTGAAACCGCAGGGTCGATCTTCGCTTGAGCTTCTTTTGCAAATTCAGAATTCGGATAATTCTCAATCAATGATTTGTAAAAAATATTGGCCATTTCAGGTCTTTTGGCTCCTGCCATTTCATTGGCCAGATCGAGAACCCTTTTCGGTGTATCCGCATGACCTCCATCTTCTTTTAATAATGTAAACAAAAAGCCTCGAGCTCTCGACGAAATATTCTGTTCTTTTGCCACATCATAACCCGTGGTCGCCAAAGCAATCACAGATGCTTTGTCATCTTTTTTCTCACTGACCTTTTTTATTATTTCTGCGAGGTAAGCGGAAGCTGTCGTTCGATCTGGAGTGGTTTCATATGCTGACTTGGCGGTTTCAAAGCCATTGTCTGTTGAGGCTGTACCAGTATTTGAAGCAGTTGAATTGTCGCTCTTGCATGATGCAAGCATGGCAATTGTTAAAAGCAAAAAGAGTGTTTGTTTCATTTGAAAGAGCATTATGCTACAAAAGTATAAAATATGTACATCTTTCAAATGACATTAATTATGCCACTCAGACAAAGCATTGAACAATTTCATTGTTCCAGATATTTAGTTAGAGTGAAAGCAAACGAAATGGGCAACATATTTTGGTTTAGAAGAGACTTGAGATTGGAAGACAATGCAGGCTTATACCATGCATTGAGGAATGGTGAACCCGTACAATGTGTTTTTATTTTTGATAAGCACATCCTAGACAAGCTCAAAAAAGATGATCCCCGAGTCAGCTTTATCCACAGAGAATTAAATAGGTTAAATTCTGAATTGAAAGAATTTGGTTCTTCTTTGAGGTCCTATTACGGGAAACCAGAGAAAATTTGGAAGGAGATTATCAACGATTTTTCTCTCAAAGCCGTTTTTACCAATAGAGATTATGAACCCTATGCGAAGAAAAGGGACGAACAAGTTCAAACTCTATTGAAGAAAAGTGGAATCCAATTCCATACATTCAAGGATCACATCATCTTCGAAAAAGAAGAAGTTTGTAAAGATGATGGATTGCCGTACACAGTTTTTACTCCCTACAAGAAAAAGTGGTTGGCAAAATTGGATACGCGTACGAAAAATCGAAAATCATACTTTTTATATCCTTATCCTACCCTGAAGTATTCTTCAGCTTTCGCAAAATCGAATTTCGAAATATTGAATCTTGACGAAATGGGATTTGAAGAGAATTCGCTGGCAATACCGAGCAAAGAGGTGAAGCAAAGTATTGTAAAAAAATATGATCAGCAGAGAAATTTTCCAGCCATTTCTGGTACAACAAAATTGGGAATTCACTTTCGCTTTGGTACCATTAGCATTAGGGAGAAAGCACAAAAGGCCAGAAAATTAAACGAAACATATTTATCGGAGTTGATTTGGAGGGATTTTTATAGTCAGATTCTTGATGCTTTTCCACATGTGGAGGAAGGCGCATTCCGGTCCAAATACGACGCCGTTGAATGGAGGGATAATGAAGAAGATTTTGAAAAATGGTGTAAAGGAAATACGGGTTATCCAATGGTTGATGCAGGAATGAGAGAACTCAATGCCACAGGTTATATGCACAATCGAGTAAGGATGATTGTGGCCAGTTTTCTCACCAAACATTTATTGATACATTGGAGTTGGGGCGAAGCGTATTTTGCTGAAAAACTCTTGGACTTCGATCTTGCAAGCAACAGTGGTGGCTGGCAATGGGCATCAGGAAGTGGAACGGATGCGGCTCCATATTTCAGAATTTTTAACCCGACTTCACAAATGCAAAAATTTGACAAGAACAAGGAATATATCAAAAAGTGGATCCCAGAATTTGGTAGTGATGCTTATCCAGAACCTATGGTGGACCATAAATTTGCAAGAGAAAGATGCCTTAACGCATACAAGACTGCGTTAAATAATCAAAGCTGATCATTTTGCATTTACTTTGGACTTGACTTGTTCAAGCAACCAATTCTTGTTAATCGATGGTGTATTTTGAATTTCTTCTTTCAGCTTTTCAATTTTCTCTTCTGTGATAGGATGAAGTTTGATCATCTTTCTCACCAATTTTATGAAATTCAAGTAGGGTTTTCTTCTGTTTTCAGTCAACGATTTTTCACGTCTAATGAAGGCATTAAACGAACCTAGCAGGGATTCAAGTGCGGTCCATTCTTCTGTTTCGAAATAAGTAGCGGTTAGCATGGCCTTTGAATTAATATTGTACCATACATCTTCAAAATCCACTTCGTTTAGGTGATCCAATACTTTTTCGTGCTCTTTCTTATAGAAGTAAATTCTTGCAAGATTGAAGTTCTTGGCGTTGTTACGGAACTTTGGATTTACGAGATGGATATTGTTTTCTAAAAACTCGAATGCAAAATCAATGTAGTTGTATCGCAATGCCAAACCAACAATATTTCTAAAGTCAGTAGGAGAAAATTCACCATCAACCAAGGTCAAGCCAGAGTCAATGCCTTGGACATATAATTCCAACGCTTCAGGAATGAAATCTAAAAACCCTTTGTTGATTCGACCAATGCAATAGTTTACCATGGAGTTGTAAATTTCCGACTGAAGATCTTCTGGAAACAGAGTCCTTTCATTAGCAAAGCGTTTTTTCAGATCGTAGTAATACTTGGTGTTGTCTTGGTCAACGAATGATTTGTAAATATTGTAAAACACTCCCACGCCAGGAACATCGAGATAATTACTTCTTTCAATCAGCTTGGCAGTAAACTCGAATGGAGCAAGATCAAATTCAGTCTTGTACATTTTGCCCCAATATAGCAGGTCAGAGCCATGCCGCATCTTTTCCATCAGATAGAACATATCAAGCTTTCCTGTTAGTTCTTGAAGCTCGAGAGCGGCGGTCATATTTTTCTTCCTTGCCTTTTGTTCGTATTGGCTGGTGAGTTTATATTGGTTCCGGTCAATGAGAAATCTCTGAATGAAATAATCAGGTGATTGTTGTTCTCTGCGTTTGGCTTCTTTCGAAGAATTGGTAACGACTTTGTTTTGAAGGATCTCCACCTTGTATTTCTTGATGGCTTGCAGTAAAAAGTTGTGTTGGACCAATGGTTCATCTTGAAGCATTTCTTGCACAAGAAAGTCTTCTACCAATGAAAGCAGATCCGATTGAGCCTTTCGAAATTTCTGACCATCGAGTTTTTGGCCAGGAAATATATAATTCCAGGCAGCATCTTCCTTAGATTCACTGTTTTCCTTAAGGCAAGAATGTAAATAATCAAAAAGCTTGCTCAAAGATTCATTGACATTGAAATATGGAGATTGAACGAACTTCTTGAAGCGGTTTAATTGCTTCGAGTTCAGTGTTTGAAGTACTTTGTATAGTTTTGAATTATTCAAATTAATTATTTGCGTAATATATAACTTCTGTTTTTTATCGATGTTTAAATATTTATAAAATAGATAATAACAGAGTCTTAGTGCTTTATATATTATTAGTTATTTATATGTATAATTTACTTTAAATCAATTGGTTGACTAACATTGATATTTCTAACTATTATATATGTTAAATTTCAATAATTAAAATCCCAATTTCTGGTCTGCATCAGACTTATGACTTATTTTTGAACAGAATTTTTAATCTGAACATGCACTTAACCCGCCTAAATATTATTCTTGTTCTTCTGTTGGTCAGCATTTCATGCTTTTCACAGATGAATCCAGAGTACCAATTGGTTAAAGTTAAGAAAAACACCACCGCATCAACAGAAGTTTCTTCTTTGTATGCAGTACCAAAAGTGGTGAATTCAAGTCAAATCTCGTATCAAAATCTTGACATTGACACACTTGGGAATAACCAATATCAAATTGTCTTCCTTCCTGAAGCTGATTACATCGGCCAAGTCGATCTGAATGTTGAGTATTATGTTGAGGGGATTTTTCCTGGATTTCCAATGGTTCAATACTCTGTAATTTCACATCAAGTAAATGAATCTTTGGTTGAAGCCATCGACGATGTAGTCATTGCAGAAAATGATTCGGTAAACTTTTTTCCGCTTTCGAACGATAATGCAAGCGAAAGCGACCTTCATATATCAGCCATTAGTTTTTCTGATGGAGGTACTGCTAACATCAATGCAGACGGAAGTATCGATTTTAATTTTGACAGCAATTCCAGTATTGGATATGTAGCCTACATTTCTGAAGATGCAGTAGGAACTTCAGATGAAGGTTTGGTAAGATTGGTGAAACTCCAATCTGCGAATCTAGCTTCTTTGGAAATCAGTCTCAATAACAAAGAGAATATAGATTTCTATTTGGGAGGTGAAGATTTTTCTGTTTCGCAAAATGCATCAAGTGGAAATCTTCAAACGGAGAATGGTTCAACATATACGTACATACCGTCAGAAGACTATGAAGGTGGCGATTATATAGAGTTTACAAATTCAAACAATCAGATTTGTCAAATCTTTTTGACAGTTGTCGAAAAAACTCTTGATCATTCTTTTCTCGTTGATGATTATGTCTATACTTCGGTCAATGAGTCAACCATATTTGATGTTTTCGAAAATGATTTAAGAACTGACTACGAAATCATTGATCACTCTCCTGAGTTAGTATATCTAGGAGAAGGTCAATTTCAATACAGTCCCGATACTGACGAAGTTGGTTCAAGTATTTTCTACTATAAAGTTTTCACAGGTTTGTATTTTCATACAGCTCAGATTTTTGTAGGAGTTGATGATTTTGAGCCTTACGGTTCTGATATTCACCGGTTCAATGTATACGATGGTACCTATTTCGTGTTGCAGCATTCAGCTCCAATATCGGGATATTCATTTGAGGTGCTAACTCAACCTCAGCATGGAATTTTAGAAGCAAAGTCAGCAGGAGAAACTTTAAATTCAGATTGTAACGCTCAAACCGCAGCAACTGAAAGTGTCCTTGAATATTTTGCAGAGCCTGGTTATGAAGGAATTGATGCCTTTGAGGTGAATTATTGTACGCCTGGAGGCAACTGCTACATTGTGAAACTTGAGGCGAATGTAATTCCTAACTACGGGAGCAATTGTAATTGCCAAGTAGGCTGTGTTTGGCCGGGTGACTTCAACAATGACGGAGCTGTAAATATGAAAGACCTCATTGTCTTCGGGGCAAATATCGGAGCAGGAGGCATAGAAAGAGGAAACAATGAATTGATTTGGGAAGGGACGGCTTCCGATGCTTGGGGTTTCAATGCTCAATCATCCAATCAAGACCTTATGCATCTTGACGCCAATGGAGATGGTTATGTAACAGTTGAAGATGCCGAAGCAATCAATTTAAATTATGGGCTTCTCAACAGATTAACGTCGAAAGAAGTACATGCTATTACTGAGACTCCAATCATCCTTTCAACAGAACAAACAGAAGTAGATTCTGGTGAATGGTTGTATTTAGATGTTTCGTTGGGTTCTGCTGAAAACCCAATGATTGACTTTTACGGACTCACGTTTAATTTTAATATAAACGATCAATTGATCGATGAAGAAAGCGTATGTTTCATTCCAATCATAGATAGCTACGCTTATTACGATTCACCAATTGTTGATAATTTGCAACAGCCTGTACCTGGGAATATTTCAGTGGGAGTTACCAGACTCACTAAAGAAACCAGTTCCGGTGCTGGCGTTATTGCTGTTTTGAAATTTATAGTTACAGATGAACTAGATGGTTTCAGAGACAACGATGGTAAATTCGAGATGAGATTGAAAGCAGAAGATGCATTGGTGTATGACCAATTTGGGAATGCGAAGGCATTGAAATCAAATGAAGTAACGGTTGACCTAATAAGATCGACTAGAGAAACAAAAGAAAATATATTTGCATTCTCTTCAACGATGTATCCAAATCCAGCATCAGAACTTCTGACCATTGAAGCCAATGCTACCATTGACAATATTTCCATTGCAGACGCTTCAGGCAAATGGGTGGGTAGTTACATCGCAGGTGAAAACCAAATTACAATTCCAACAGCTGATCTTCCAGGTGGTATTTACTTCATCACAGTTTTGAGTGGTGATGATAAATTGACCAAAAAAGTTTCCATCATTAATAACTAATCTTTTTTGAAATCTATAACATTGATTTCCGATACGCACAGTCACATGGACTCTGCAATACTCGAGCATTGCGAAAATCGTGATGAAATTTGGCACGGAGGAGATCTCGGAGATCTAAAAGTGCTTAATGCGCTTAAGGAAAAATGTGATATTGTGCGAGGTGTTTACGGCAATATTGATGATAAAGATGTTCGCGCAGAATGGCCCCTAAATGAAATATTTGAATGCGAAGGAATCAAGGTGCTCATAACTCACATAGGTGGTTATCCCGGAAGATACACAGGTAGGGTGTATTCGTTGCTTAAAAAGGAAAAGCCGAATCTATACATCTGTGGCCACTCGCATATTTGTAAGGTCGTACCAGACAGAGAATTGGATCTTTTGCATATGAACCCAGGAGCGTGCGGTCATGCAGGTTTTCATGCCATCAGAACCATACTTAAGTTCGACATTGATGAAGGGGAGATTAAAAATCTACACGTGGTCGAATTAGGTCGAAGAGGACAAAATTAGTATCCAATCAAATCTTATATTTCCAACTTTAGCTTTTATCCGATGGCTTGATCAAAATCTTTAATGAGATCATCCAATTCTTCAATACCAACGGATACCCGTATAAGTCCGTCTCTGATACCAACTGATTCTCTTTGCTCCTTAGGGATATTCAGATGAGATGCGGTGGCTGGATGAAGTAAAAGCGTGTCTACATTTCCTAGTGTAGGAGCGAGAGTAGCCATCTTAACTCCATTCATAAATTTGAGCGCATTTTCCATGCCGCCTTGAACTTCGAAACTTAGCATGCCACCATATGCTGACATTTGAGATTTCGCAATTTGATGTGATTCATGGCTTTCTAATCCAGGATAATTGACTTTTTCCACCTTGGGGTGTGACTCTAAAAATTCAGCCAATCCTTGAGCATTGGCGCAGTGCTTGTCCATTCTGATGGGAAAAGTTTTTAGACCGTTGTGAAGGTGCCAAGCATCAGTTGGGCTGCAATAAGCTCCACTTAATTTTAAGGTCGTCCAGATAGCATCGAAATGATCTTGGGATTTGCAGATTACGGCTCCACCCAAGGCATTGCCCATACCGTTCAGAAACTTGGTAGTTGAATAGATAATAAAATCAAAATCAAAATTGAAAGGCCTTTGAAGATAAGGCGAGGCGAAAGTATTGTCTATAGCGATTTTGCAATTGTATGCATTTTTTAAACTTTGGATGAAAGACAGATCAACACATGAAATCAAAGGGTTTGAAGGTGATTCACAATAAATGAGATCAACTTTGTTTTGTTCTAAAATGGCTGTCGTTTTTTCTTTGTCTTTAAAATTTGTGAGGAGGACATTGACTCCAAATTTCTTTAAAACCTTTTGAATGAGTTCAGTAGTGCCGCCATAGAGATCGCCGTGCGTTAATATGGTGCTACCATTCTCCAAGCAAGTATATAATGTGGTAGAAATGGCACCCATACCAGAACCTGTTAAAATACAATAAGCGTCTTCTTCAAAGTCAATTGATTCCAGCGCTGCAAGCTTACCAGCTACCGATGCTAGGGTAGGATTGTTGTATCTAGAGTAGACATACCCAGGACGTTCTTTCATGAAAATTTCAATGCCCTGTTCAATATTTTCAAAAACGAAGGCAGAGGAATTGTGAATAGGCAGTACATGTGGTTCATTAAGCGAACAATGGTCCCATTCTCTAGCACAAATTGAGTTAAATTTTAGATTATCAGTTTTCATATCTTTGTCATTCAGCATTGTAAAGATGAAATTTTTTATCAGAAGCGTTTATATCTCGGTTTTTAGTTTTTGTTTCGCTTTTCCGCCCAGTTGTGGACAGGAGACGTCAGGAGAGGTGGAAGCAACACAAGAGACTTACAATGTTATAGAATTTGCTTATAAAGGCATTCTTCCACAAAAGTCATTTTCAAGATATATTGATGATTATCACAGCGGTTTTAGGTTTTCGTTCTTGAAATCATTTAAATCCAACCCTAGATTATTGGCTGGGCTGGCATTTAATTATGTCAGAATTGAAGCATTATCCAATACACTTGAAATTGCAGACAACTTTGAAATCTTTGATGTGCGTTTCACCACTTCCACGAGCATGTGGGTAATATCGCCTCAGGTCCGATATTATCCTGAAATAGGATTTTGGATCATTGAACCATACATTGAAGCCAGTATTGGACTTAATAATATTATAAGCAGAACTGTAGAAACCGTCGTCGGTTCTGAAGAGTCAAGTTCGGATTTCCACGAATACACAGCGGCACTTTCATATTCAGGTGGTTTGGGATTGCAATTCAATGCTACCGAAGCATTCGCTCTTCACACATCAGTTTCTTTTTTCGGAGGGAACAATGCAGACTATTGGATTGTAGATAGAATACTGTTTGAATTCCCGTGGGATAACTTTGTGAAAAAATCCACTCAAATAGACTATTTAAATTTTGATATCGGATTGACATTTGAATTTTAATCAATGGACCACACAGAAATAGTAGAAAAAGGTTGGGTAGAGTTTGCCAATGTGCTGGTAGATAAAGGGCAGACTCCCATGCGAATAGATAAGTATCTGTTGATGAAGATGGAGAATGTCAGCCGAAACAGAATTAAAAATGCTATTCAGGCAGGTGCAATTTTGGTCAATGCCAAGAAAATAAAACCCAGTTATCCTGTGAGACCATTGGATGATATTCGGGTGTATCTTGAACCATCAGAAGAAGATCGTGCAAATCTCATTCCTGAAGAAATGGAATTGGATATTCGTTATGAAGACGAAGCAATCATGATCATTCATAAGCCTTCTGGGATGGTCGTCCACCCAGGAATTGGCAATTGGCGTGGCACCTTGGTCAATGGTCTTGCTCATTATTTTCAAAACAAAGATTTGCCTATTTTAAATGGGAATCCTTCCAACAGACCGGGGCTTGTACACCGTATTGATAAAGACACTTCAGGATTGTTGGTCATTGCAAAAACACCTGAAGCAATGACCCATCTTGGAAAACAGTTTTTTGAACACACCATTGACAGAAAATATCTCGCTATCATTTGGGGACAACCCGATGAAGATGAAGGTACCATTATTGGCTATATCGGAAGAGATATCCACAATAGAAAAAAACAAAAATTATACACAGAAGAACACGAGGGTAAATACGCGGTCACACACTACAAGATTGTTAAACCATTATATTACGTGAGTCTTGTAGAATGCCAATTGGAAACTGGAAGAACTCACCAAATCCGTGTAAGCATGGAGTCCATTGGCCATCCATTATTCAATGATGCAAAGTATGGAGGAGATAGAATTCGCAAAGGGACCGTGTATACGAAGTATAAACAATTCGTAGAAAATTGTTTTAAGATTCAACAGCGTCAGGCTTTGCATGCCAAGTCTCTGGCCTTTGTGCATCCTGTCACTGCGGAAAGAATGGAATTTGAGGCAGACCTACCAGAAGATATGCAATTGGTGATGGATAAATGGACGGCCTATGTGGACAATCGAAAAGAACATACTATAAATTAATCCTAACGATTGATGATGAATATTAAGGAAAGAATTAGTGCACTAGCCGAAGTTGGAAATATTCTTTCTAGAGAGGCTTTGCCTGACTATGCTGAAAAGGCAATAATTCAGGCTCATCTTCACAATAGATGGTTTACCAAAGAGAACATTAAAAAGTCAATTGCTGCCATTTGTCAACGATTTCTCAATCAAGAATATATTGATCAATGGCTATCTGAGTATGCATTGACCGAACCTGAAAATCCTAGAAAGGTTGGACTGGTATTAGCAGGGAACATCCCTTTCGTAGGAGTGCACGATGTTATTTCAGTTTTCGTGACGGGCCATTTATCGCATATTAAATATTCAGAAAAAGATGAGTATTTGATCCCAATGTTGATCGAAACATTGATTAGTGTAGACACAAGAACAAGTCAATATTTTGAAAAAGTCGAACGCCTAAATGACGTTGAAGCTGTGATTGCGACGGGTAGTAACAATAGTTCAAGGTATTTTGAATACTACTTTGGCAAATTGCCAAACATAATAAGAAAAAATAGATCAGCTGTAGCTGTAATTTCAGAAGACACGGACATGGACGATTTGAAGATGTTGGGCCATGATGTGTTTAGTTATTTTGGATTGGGCTGCCGGAATGTTAGTAAAATATATTTACCTCAAGGATATGCCATTGAAAAGGTGATGGAAGCCTTCGAAAACTGGAAAGAAATAGTCCTACACAACAAGTACAAAAACAACTTTGATTATAATTATTCAATTTACTTGCTCAACAAAGTGAAATTTTTCACCAATGGTTGTATCATTGCAAAACAGAGTGAGGATATTCCTTCAAGAATCTCTGTATTGAATTTCGACTATTACGAATCTCCATCATCTTTAACCCAAGAGTTGCATGACAGAGAAGAAGAAATTCAGTGTGTCATTGCAAAACATCCATTAGAGAATTTGAGAATCATTCCATTTGGTAAATCCCAAGAACCGAATCTGTGGGACTATGCCGATGGAGTAGATACTATTAAATTTCTTATGGAATTGAGCTAAAATGAATCTACGACTTTCGAAAAAGAAAAAGGCCGAATTTATCATCAAAAAATTGGAAGAGCTTTATCCAGAAGTTCCTATTCCTCTTGATCATAATGATGAATACACGCTTTTAATCGCAGTATTACTTTCTGCACAGTGCACCGATGAGCGGGTCAATAAAACGACACCAAGTCTTTTTGAACTTGCGAACAATCCTTATGATATGGTGAAATTGAGTCCTGAACAAATAGAGGATATCGTTCGTCCATGTGGTTTGGCTCCGAGAAAATCAAAATCCATCCATCAACTTTCCCAAATTTTGATCGACAAATATGATGGAAATGTTCCCGCTGATATTGAGGCATTGGAGGAATTGCCAGGAGTAGGGCATAAGACCGCCTCGGTTGTCATGTCACAAGCATTTGGAGAACCTGCGTTTCCTGTCGACACACACATTCACAGACTAGCATACCGTTGGGGTCTGAGTACCGGAAAAAACGTTACCAAAACTGAAAAAGATTTAAAGACGCTTTTTGCGAAAAGCAGATGGAACAAACTGCACCTTCAAATCATCTTTTTTGGAAGAGAATATTGTCCGGCACGTGCTCACGATCCAGAGCAATGTCCAATATGCTCAGTAGTTGGAAGGCGCAGTCTTTTTAAGAAATGAATAGACTTTATTGATCTTCCACTTTCAAGATTGTTTCATCACTTACACCATCCAAGGTGCATTTGATTTTGTATTCTCCGGGAGGAAGGTAGTATCTCCCATCTTTGGCCATTTTTGGTTTTTCATCTTTGAAAACTTTTAATGCTTTCTCTGATACGTTTCCTTCGTAGATTATAAAATTCAGGCCGGTAATCATCCTATATTCTTCTGAATACAATACTTTATTATCTTTTAAAACCTCTAATGTGAGTATATCATCTTTTACGGAAAATAAATTCACCTTAATCTTTGGCACCCTCTTCTTTGCATAGATACTTCTTGATGATCCCCAATTTTCATCCCAGTCTACAGTAGGTTCATTGACAATCAATAGTTCAGCATCAGGCTGATTAACAATGGATCTGATCATATTGGCATCTGCGACGTAAATAGATCTGCCATGTGTACCAATTATCAAATCACCATCTCTTGGATGAATGACCAGGTCATGCACAGGAACATTTGGAAGGTCACCAAATCGATGCCATGATTGACCCTTGGTAGAACTAATATAAACCCCGTTGTCCGTGCCTACATATAATATGTCTTCATTGAACGGATCTTCTTTGATAACATTGACCGGTTGAGCGGGTAGTCCTGAAGCCAGGGATTGCCAACTTTGACCATAATCTTCAGACATATACACATATGCGTTGAAGTGATCCCAGCGATAACCATTGAGTGAAACATATACCCTCGAACTATCGAATTTGGAAGCCTGCACTCGACTGACCCACATATCTTGAGGCAGGTCTTTCGAAATCAATGTCCATGATTTTCCTCCATCTTTGGTGATATGCACAAGGCCGTCATCACTGCCAGTATAAATAACGCCAAAGTCCAAAACAGATTCATCAATCGTTGTAAGTGTGCCATAGGCCACGTCTCCTTTTATTCCACCTTTGGTCAAGTCTTTTGATATCTTGATAAAGTTTTCTCCTTTATCCATACTCCGATGAAGGAAATTGCTGCCCATATACAATATGTCTTGGTTGTGAGGAGACAGGAGGATAGGAGATTGCCAGTTCCATCGGTATGGTTGTTCGCCAAGTTCATGTTTTGGAGTAATATAATTCCTTCCGCCATTGGCATTTATTCTAAAGTAGTTTCCAAATTGAAAACCTGTATATATTGTTGCATTGTCACGATTATCGATCTGTATCTGCATACCATCTCCACCCATGATGGTTTTGTAGGGATAAGAACCTCTCATTTGCCAGGCAAAACCATCATTATAATTTTTTGATCCTTTCCAAACCCCATTGTCTTGGGTGCCGCCAAAAACATTGTAAGGATCATTCATGTCGACATTGATGTAATAGAATTGACCAACAGATGGTGAATTGTGTTTGGTCCATGTGTCTCCATGATCGTAACTGATATTGATGCCACCATCATTGCCATTGATGAGGTGGCCTGGTCGTTCAGGATTGATCCACAGTGCATGATGGTCGACGTGTACGTTCTTACCGTTGACATTCTCCCATGTTGCGCCACCATCTTTTGACCGCAGAATGGGGACGCCCATAATATATACTTCGTTTGCATCGTATGGTGCAACGCGTATTTGCCCGAAATAATATCCATAAGAATTATACAAGCCATTGATATAATCATCGTGTGTCTTGGTCCAACTTGTCCCATCATTTTTGGTTACATACACTTCCGCGCCGATTACAGGTGTATCAAACAATAGAGTGTTTGCACTCTTATTGTAACTGGCTAATTGCGAAGTAGTGAGACTGCCTGCTTTTATCTTTTCTCGGATTTTTTCTACGGTATATTCTTCTGGTATGTAATTATCAGAAAGGAATTTTTGAATCTTTTTGTCACTGAGTTTTGCGAATTTCTCAGCATCCATTTCTTTGAGTTGATCTTTGGTCAGCTCCTCTTTGTTGGATGTTTCTTTTGGTCTTCTGTCATAATTATCGAGAATCGCATAAAGTGTAGTCTCACCATTTTGATAATGAACGTCAAGTCCAATTCTTCCTGTGCCCTCAGATTCCGGAAAACCATTTCCTGATATTTTCATCCAATTCATTCCTCCATCTTCAGTTTTGTAAATGCCTGAACCGAGTCCTGACTCCTGGAAATCCCATGCTCTTCGAGTACGCTCCCAAATGGCGGCATACAGTATATCAGGGTTATCAGGATGGGCAACCAAATCAACTGCACCCGCATTTTCATTGACAAATAAAACTTTTGACCAGTTTACGCCACCGTCATTGCTTTTAAACACACCTCGTTCTTCGTTGGAAGAATACAAGTGACCTAGTGCCGCCACATATATCTGGTCTGGATTGTCTGGATGCAAAATCACCCTGCCAATATGGTGTGATTCTTCCAGTCCTTTGTGACTCCATGATTGGCCACCATCTTTAGAAATGTATACTCCATTGCCAGCATAACTTGATCGACTGCTATTTACTTCCCCAGTCCCTACGACTATGATGTTCTTTTCCCAGTCCACAGCAATGTCACCGATGGTCATCACCTCTTCCTTGTCAAATAGAGGAGTGAATGTTGTTCCATGGTTTTCAGTTTTCCAAAGCCCACCTGAGGCGTAAGCAACATAAAAGATGCTTGGATCTTTTGGGTTGACTGCAATGTCTGAAACCCTTCCAGAAAAAACAGTTGGACCAATGTTTTCGAAAGGTAGCGTTTGAATCAAAGGACTTGAATAGGAGGAAGGATCGAATTTCCTCTCATTTGCATTGGTTGAAGCCACTGGATTCTGTTGTTGAGCCATAGCTACAAAGCCAGAAAATATCAAGAAAAATGTTAAAAATCGGGACATGAATGCAAGTTTTGAACAAAATAGGAAATTTAATTGATCACCCATTCTAGAGTGTTTCATTGGACAAGTCCCGTCACTGTTGGGTTCGGTGAAATAAGGCTATATGTAAGGAACATATTAAAGAAATATTTAATTGAATTACATATATAGTTTTTCT
>JAHDDD010000056.1 GCA_020629535.1 Saprospiraceae bacterium | reverse complement strand
GTAAAAATCTCTTCATAATAATCTTTTTGGTTTTGAAAGACGAAAGATAATAAAAATAGTGTTCTGGGTAGAATTGATATTTCAAAATTAGGTCGTATTTCGGACCAATAGCGAACAATAATATTTCTAAATTGACCCACAAATATTACCTGTGAAAATTGTCATTATAGGAAATGGGATTAGCGGAATAACGACAGCTCGCTGGATTCGAAAATTGAGCAATCATGATATTACTGTAATCTCATCAGAAACAGATTACTTTTTTAGCAGAACAGCACTGATGTATATCTACATGGGGCACATGAGATATGAAGATACCAAGCCTTACGAAGATTGGTTCTGGAGTAAGAATCGCATTAATCTTATCAATACCTATATTGAGTCAATTGACTTTAAAAAGAACACTTTGCTTAGTTCAGACAAAAAAGAAATACCATATGATAAATTGGTATTGGCATTGGGCTCTAAGTCAAATAAATTTGGTTGGCCTGGTCAAGACGCAGAAAGAGTTTCCGGACTTTATTCTTATCAAGATCTGGAACAAATGGAAGCCAATAGTGAAAAACTAGACCGTGCTGTAATTGTGGGTGGTGGGTTGATTGGTATTGAAATGGCGGAGATGTTTCATTCGAGAGAGATACCTGTAACAATGCTCGTCCGTGAAGAATCTTACTGGGATAATGCCTTGCCCATTGAAGAATCTCAAATGGTATCTAGGCATATTAAACATCATGGTATCGATTTGCGTTTGAAATCAAATCTTAAGGAAATTCACACCAACGAAAGCAATCAAGCCATTGGAGTTACTATTGCAGAAACTGGCGAGATGATAGAATGTGGTTATGTGGGTTTAACTGCTGGTGTTAGTCCCAATATCGGTTTTGTAAAAAACACAAACTTAGAAACAAATAGAGGAATCCTTGTCGATAAATATTTGAAGACAAACATTGATGACGTATACGCTGTGGGTGATTGTGCAGAAATGAGAGAACCATTGGATGGTAGGAGGCCTGTTGAAGCCATTTGGTATACTGGAAGAATGATGGGAGAAACAGTGGCATATAATATATGCGATAAACCCGTAGAATATGATCCAGGCATATGGTTCAACTCTGCAAAATTTCTGGACATTGAATATCAGGTTTATGGTTCAGTGATACCGAATCCTCCAGAAAATCATAAGTCCATTTATTGGGAACATCCTGATGGTGAAAAATCAATAAGGATTGTTTATGATACAAACACGAAAGTGATTCTTGGGTTTAACCTAATGGGTATACGCTATCGCCATGAAGTTTGTGAAAAGTGGTTGAGCAGAAAAGAAAATATTGAAGAGGTTCTACAAAACTTAGAGATGGCCAACTTTGATCCTGAATTTTACAAATCATACTCAGAGGATGTGTTGAAAATATACAATAACCAAAATGGAACTTCTTTGAAGTCAAAGAAAAAAAGAGGGCTCAAAAGTGTTCTTAATTTCTTGAATACTTAAAATCGACCAATGAAGCTTTTACAAAATCTTGGACTTGCTTTACTCATATTTGCAATTACAGTATTCATCCTAACCCTTGGATTATCTGAATACAAATTGAGTGAAAGCTCAATAATTGCAAAAACGGATACTCACAAAGGCGCGATCTTAAAAGCAGCAAAAGACAATCAGATCTTAGATAAAACTTATTCCAATAGTATTTCATTTGTTTCAGAATTAAGGAAAACCATTAAAGATGCTCAAGCAAAACAGTTAGAGATTCCAGTGCCCGAAGGTGTTTCAGAATGGGACCACAAAATTGGGGATTGGGAAATTACCAATTATGTAAATAGCATGGTCAAACCATCAACTGTTGGAATTATTAAATCACATAGAAGTCTCATTTTCTTACTGACGTTTGGTTTGGGAGTAATAGGAGCACTCTGCTACATTATTCCATTATTTGCTCAACCACCTGGTATCAAAAACAATGGAATATACCATAGCTCAATGACCAGAGGGTTGAAGCTTAATGTAAGAACCTTCTTCATTATATCTACAATGTTGGGTGTACTGGTCTATGGAGTCATTAAAATGGGCTCAGCTATATTTTTACCACTCCTGACGCTGGCAGTGATTGGGCTTATATACTACTTGGTTATTTATAAGGAAAATCAAAAAATGAAGACTCCCCCTAAGTCTGCTTCTCCAGATATAACGGGTTGGGTGGGTGTGATTGCGGGCACTTTACTTATCATTTTCTATGTCCTTTTATATTGGACTCCAGAATACATTACCAACTGGATAATCCTTGTAAATCCAATTAGTAAATTTTTGAGTGGAAACGATGCTTCTCAATGGTTTCTGTATGGCCTCTTATATACCATTATTGTCATTGTAATGGGTATTCGAATGATATCAAAATATCGACACAATACATATCAAATAATCAGAACATTATCGGTGATGTTCTTTCAACTCTGTTTCGCTTTTCTGATACCAGAAGTGATGGCTAGATTGAAGTTACCTTACTATGATTTTAAAAATATCTGGCCTCTAAACTATACCTTCTTCTTTGATTACAATATAAATAATCTAATTGCCAGCGGCGGTATTGGAATATTCATGTTGGTTTGGGGTATTGTTTTGGCATTGATAGGTGTTCCAATACTTACCTATTTCTTTGGAAAAAGGTGGTACTGTAGTTGGGTTTGCGGTTGTGGTGGATTAGCAGAAACTATGGGTGATCCTTATCGTCAACTTTCTGATAAAAGTTTAAGAGCTTGGAAATACGAAAGATACATAATACATGGTGTATTGGTTTTTGCTGTGATAATGACCATCATGGTTTTATATTCATATTTTACCGGTAGTTCGTATGTGTTGTTTATGGATAGTAATTCTGTTAGAAGTTGGTACGGCTTTCTGATTGGTTCTGCTTTTGCAGGAGTGGTTGGAACTGGGTTTTACCCTCTGATGGGCAACAGGACTTGGTGTCGATTTGGTTGCCCTCTTGCTGCCTATCTTGGTCTTGTTCAACGCTTTAAATCAAGGTTTAGGATAACAACCAACGGAGGGCAATGCATTTCCTGTGGCAATTGTTCTACTTACTGCGAAATGGGAATTGATGTGCGAGCCTATGCACAAAGAGGACAAGATATCGTAAGATCTTCTTGCGTTGGTTGTGGCATTTGTTCTGCAGTTTGTCCAAGAGGAGTGTTGAGGCTTGAAAATGGTGGTGATATTAATAAAAGAACCGAAGAGTTACGAACGATCCACATTTCTGAAGATCAAATAAAAATACTTAGCTAATTTGATTGATGATGTGCAACAGTTCGGAAGTCATCATTGCGGTTGCTCCCCAAAGCACTTCATCATCGATTCCGTAATAAGGAACATTTTTTAGCGTATATCCACGTACCGTTATATCCTTCGTGAAGATATTATTTTGGAGGTCGGTAAGCTTCCATTGATAGACGGTGTCTACTTCTGTTTCATCTAAAACGAAATTAAATTCATTATTAGCAATGCCTACAAATGGTGTGATATAAAAGTTGCTCACATCTATATATAAAGGTGATAATTGGCCAATCACAGTATAGTCCATCGGATTGACGGATATTTCTTCGGCTGTTTCACGCATAGCACATTGCAATGCAGTTTCCCCGACTTCTTGTTTACCTCCAGGAAAGCTAATCTGACCTTTGTGTTTGTCGCCTTCATAATGGGATGCTCTTTTGATATAAGTGATAGCCGGAACATGATCAATTTCTGAAATTAATGCAACAACAGAGGCCTTCAGATGATCCTCTTTTATTTCAAGATGTCGATTATTGCTTGAAGACATAAGTTTCTGGGCCTCCCAAGCAGGTAGTTCTTTTTGAAGAGCTAATTCCAAGTTGGATGAAAATTGGCCGAAAGGCGGAAACTTCAAAAACTATATGTTTGATTTTTTCAGGTAATTCTCCAAGGCCATTGACATGGATGGCGATTCTGGAGTTGGTGCCATAATGTTTGTTATCAATCCACGATCTTCAACTGCCTTTAAAGTTGAATTTCCAAAAATGGCAAGTCTTGTATTGTTCTGCTTGAAGTCAGGGAAGTTCTCATAAAGTGATTCTATTCCCAAAGGACTAAAAAACACCAAGACATCATATGTAACATCACTAAGATCTGAAAGATCACTCGCAACCGTTCTGTACATCATGGCTTCTTGAAAATCACATTCATTTTCTTGCAAATAGGCGACGACTTCTTTTGCCCCCAAATTAGAACATGGCAGTAAGAACTTTTCGTTCTCTTTGTGTTTTAGAAAAGAGTTGTGCAAATCATGAATCTTTCTTTGACCCACAAATACTTTTCTCTTTCTATAGATGATGAATTTTTGAAGGTAGTTTGCTATTGCCTCAGTGAGGCAGAAATATTTGGTTTGCATTGACATTTTCACACGCATCTCTTCACAAAGACGGAAAAAATGTTCAATGGAGTTTTTGCTTGTAAAAATGATAGCCGAAAAATCATCTGGTCGAAGCCTGTTTTTTCTAAATTCTTTTTCTGTTACAGGCTCAACGTGTATAAAAGGTCTCCAATCAATTTGAAGACTCCATTTTTGTTCAATATGATAATAGGGAGATCTTTCAGGCTTAGGCTGAGACACTAATATAGTCTTGACAGTTTTGTAGGTTTCTTTTTGAGTTGACTTTGTCCCTGAAGCCATAGATTATTCTATTTTTATTTATTGCAACCCTACATTCCAACAATAATCTGGAAGAGGATCAACACAGGCGCAATTTCGAAGGTGCAAAAATAAAGAAAAAATTGAAATGTACTATTGAATATGTGTTTATTCGCAATCAAGAGTCCTCTAAAGTACCTGAAAATCAGGAACATAAGCACTAACAACAATCCAATAAAAACAACAACTTTTGACAAATTTGCTGGAGCAAAAGCGATAAATAGATTGATTGGAATAAGAACTATCCCTAAAGCAAAATTTATTAACGCGATTACAAATGAAAAGGAACCTGCTTCAGAGTTCAATTCAAAAATCCAGCCAAAAACACGTAATAGCAGATGTCTTCCTAGATAAACCAAGGCCACCAGCCCCATCAGTAAAAATATCTGGATCTTGAAATCTGAACTTGAAAAGTTTCGATAGCAGAGCATGATGAATAAAGCCATATTGGCGAAAAAAATCAAATAGAGACAGGCAGATTGAGGCAACAATGAAGTTGTCATCTTCGCCCTAAAAGATTGCATATAATTAAAATTCATAATGGCTTGGATGATCTCAGCTGCTAAAGATCTATTGTAAAAGAGTAGTAACCCTAGCAAAAATGCTGATGCTCCGCATACAGAAAGAGGAATGTAGTTTTCAAGCTCACTTGAAGTTCCAGATTGCTTTTTCCTTTTGGCTACTGGTATTTGCTCATTGTTGACAACGACTTGCTGATTTTTTCTGAGAGGTATATGAGAAACTTCAAAAGGATTGGTCTCACTTACTTCGGGTGCATTGACAATCGTTTTACTCTCTTGGATAGGCTCAATGACTTCGGATGAATCACGATAGACGTCAAAAACACTCTGACATAATAAAAGATGTGTCATTGAGACCAATAAGATAGAAAAGAGGTACTTCACTTTGCAAAATTAAGATTTCACACAAATTTGATCCTAAATCCAGATATTTAAACAAGCTGTTAATGGCTCGTTATCAATTTGACAATTGAAAATTTGGCTTAAATAAATGGTTTAATTTTGTAACAAACTATAGCTATTGCCTACCAGAATCATCAGAACGATCATTATACTTGGAAGTCTTGCTATTGCAGGCATCATTTTCATCCAGGGATATTGGGTGTTGAGAACACTAGATCTTAAGGAGCAGGATTTTCATCAGACTGTTACCATTGCGCTGAGAAATGTTGCTGAAGCGATATCAGGATACAATGAATCAGAGCTACCTAAGACCAATTTGATCAGTCGTCGTTCATCAAACTATTATTCTGTTAATGTAAATAGTGCTATCGATGCGAATATTCTTGAAGACTTACTTTTCCAGGAATTTGAAAAAAGCTCTATCAATACTGTTTTTGAATATGCAGTATATGATTGTTCGAGTGATAGTTTGGTTTATGGCAACTTTTGCAACATTGCTGAAGATTCCAATGAATTTGTGCGAAGCCAGAACCTTCCCAAGTTTGAAGACCTCATCTATTACTTTGTTGTAAAATTCCCCTCTAGGGGGAGTTACATATTGGGTACCATGCGACAGTCAGTAGCATTTAGTATCATAGCACTTTTGGCGATTGCATTTTTCGCTTACGCAATGTGGGTGATTTTAAGACAAAAGCAATTGACAGAATTGCAGAAGGACTTTATAAATAACATGACCCATGAGTTCAAAACTCCGATATCTTCCATCAAAATTGCCTCTGATTTTATTTCTTCCGATGCGCGAATCCAAGACGATCCAAGGCTATCTAAATATACTGAGATCATCAGACAGCAGAATACAAGATTAAATAATCAAGTAGAAAAGGTATTGAACATTGCGAGATTGGAAAGAGATCAGTTTGAGTTGAATAAAGTCAGAATCGAATTGGTCGCATTTCTACAAAAGTGCATCAAAAATGAACAGGTAAAATTTGATATCAAAGGAGAGGAGATTCAGTTTGATTCTTCAGTAGAAGAGGCATTTGTAAAAGCAGATGGATTGCACTTGAATAATGTATTAAGCACATTATTAGACAACGCATTTAAGTATACTACCAATGAACCGAAGGTGGTAGTGGGTCTTACCAAGAAAAATGACCAGACCTACCGGTTGAGTGTATCTGATAATGGAATTGGCATTGACAAAGAGATGCAAAAGAAAATCTTTGAAAAGTTCTACAGGATTCCAACTGGAAATGTTCACAATGTAAAAGGGTTTGGATTGGGTTTATTTTATGTAAAAAATATCATTGAAGGACATAAATGGAGTCTTGATGTAGAATCTGAAAAACATCTAGGAACCACATTTAGTATATATATTCAAAAAGCATTATGACAGAAAAAAAAGCAAATATTCTATATGTAGAAGATGATGAAGTTTTAAGTTTTGTCACCAAAGACAATCTGGAATTGAATCACTATAGTGTTGTACATTGTCTTGATGGGAAAACAGCATTGAAAACGTTCAAGGAAGGAGGTTTTGATTTGTGTATTCTTGATGTGATGTTACCAGAAATGGATGGATTTGAACTTGCCCGTGAAATTAGAAAAAGAAATAAGGAAATACCCATTTTGTTTTTAACCGCAAAATCATTGAAAGAAGATAGGATATCTGGATTGCAAATGGGAGCGGATGACTATATTACAAAACCATTTAGTATCGAAGAACTGATACTAAAAATCGAAATTTTCTTAAAAAGAAAATATATCACTCAAACGCATACTACCGTAGGTGAAGTTTCAATCGGAGAATATTCATTAGACCACAGTAATCTTGTGTTAAAGCTGCATGAAGAAGAAAAAAAATTGACACAAAAGGAGGCAGACTTATTACTACTTCTTATCGAACAAAAAAACAAGATTGTAAAACGAGGGACCATTCTCGAAAGACTATGGGGAGAAAACGATTACTTCATGGGAAGGAGTATGGATGTGTTTATAAGCAGACTCCGCAAATACTTAAAGCAAGATGAAAAAATACATCTTGAGAATATCCATGGTGTAGGTTTTAGGTTGAACGAATCTTAATTTTTAATCTCCAAAAACGACTCCCATTTTTCTTGCTGTTTGAAGGAGATAATGGTCTTTGTCAATGAAATTGTAACTCTCTGTCGCGCTCAACAATGTTACCTCTTCAAGTTGATGATTTTTGAATGCTACCATCTTCCCAAATGACTTACTTTGAACCATGTCAAAAGCCTTGACACCCATGCTGGTTGCAAGTACACGATCAAAAGCAATGGGCGTTCCACCTCTTTGAATGTGTCCCAGAATGGTTGTTCTTATTTGAGCAAAGTCTTGAAGTTGCTCTAGTTTATATCTTAGTGCATTTCCAATGCCACCTAGTTTTATGTGATTGTCTCCTTCGTCATTTGCTTTGGTACCGACTACATCTCCATCTACTTCTTTTGCTCCTTCGGCGACGACAATGTTTACGAAGCCATTTCCATTTTCATATCGGCTTTCGATTGCTTTGAGTACGTTTTCAATTTTGTAAGGAATCTCTGGGATCAAACAAATTTCTGCACCACCAGCTATGGCTGCATACAGAGCAATCCATCCGGCATCGCGACCCATCACTTCCATAATCATCGTACGATGATGGCTTTCTGCAGTGGTTACTAACTTGTCGAATGCATCTGTCGCGATTTGCACTGCTGTACTAAATCCAAATGTGAGATCGGTTGCTGAAAGGTCATTGTCAATGGTTTTGGGAACACCGATGATCGGACAACCTTTCTCAAACAATGATTGTGATATTTTCTGACTTCCATCTCCGCCAATATTGACCACTGCCTCAAAACCAAGAGACTTGATTTTTTGGACCAAATCATCACTTACATCTTTTTGGATCCAGTTTCCATTTTCATCTTGGACCGGAAAGCTCAATGGGTTACCCCTGTTTGTAGTTTTAATGATTGTTCCACCTTTAACATGGATACCTGCGGTATTTTCGTCGTTGAGTTTTACTATATTGATTGGTTCTGCAAGCAGGCCATTGAATGCCTCGATGCTTCCCCACAACTCCCAATCTCCTTGTTGCTTTACAGCTTTATATATACCACGAATAACTGCATTTAAACCCGGGCAATCTCCTCCTCCGGTCAGTACTAAAAGTTTTTTCTTTGACATACCATTGATTTGGCGCAAATATATTCAAAGAAAAGATCGATAAGAATGTATCTTTATTTTGAATTATAAAAATAGTGGAGGCATACGTAAAGGTTTTAAATTTTGCTATTCCGGGATTTCTTGTTCTGATCGCCATCGAATATTTATTTTCGAGAATCAAGAACAAAGATGTTTACAGAGGCTTTGATACCATATCAAGTCTGAGTTCTGGGTTGACGAATACAATAAAAGATGTATTGGGTCTAGCTGTTGTAATCTTTAGTTATGATTGGATGGTGAGTCATTTAGCATTGTATAATATTCAATCAACGCTATGGATGTATATCGCAGCATTTATTGGTCTAGATTTCGCAGGATATTGGTCTCATCGATTTGAGCATGTCATCAATATTTTTTGGAACAGACACATTATCCACCACAGCAGCGAAGAATTTAATCTTGCCTGTGCTTTGAGGCAACCGATTTCAAGTATCATAGGAGTATTTGGATTTTTGTATTTACCTATGGCGTTGGTGGGTGTCCCTACTATTGTTATTGCCACTGTTGCTCCACTGCATTTGTTTGCTCAGTTTTGGTACCATACAAGATTGATTGACAAAATGGGTTTCTTAGAATATGTACTCGTGACACCTTCCCATCACAGAGTTCATCATGCTATCAATGCTGAATATATTGATAAAAACTATTCACAAATATTTATTATTTGGGATAAAATCTTTGGAACATTTCAAGAAGAATTAGACGAAGTACCTGCTGTGTACGGAGTAAAACGCCCTGTGTCTACATGGAATCCGATCATCATCAATTTTCAACATTTTTGGTTATTGCTCAAAGATGCATGGAGGTCAAAATCCATCGTTGATAAATTCAGAATTTGGTTCATGCCTACTGGTTGGAGACCACCAGAAGTGGTTGACGCATATCCGGTCCAAGGAATTGAAGATGTATACAATTTTAAAAAATACGATACCGGTTCCAATAAGTTTCTAATCTTGTGGTGTTGGTTCCAATTGGTTCTTCATCTCATTATGATGCTTCATTGTTTAAACCAAATGGGATCTTTCCCTACAGAGATGGTCTTTGTTTATGCATTGTTCTTAATGATATCCATCTTTGCTTTCACCAGTCTCATGGACCGGAATTTTATCAGTTTGGTTGCTGAGATTATAAAAGTAGTGGCCGCCATTTTCATTTTCTATCAATTGGGCGGATGGTATAATCTCGATACTGTTATTCCTGGAGCAAGTATTTTGCTCGTAGGCTATTTATGCATAAGTCTGGTGATTACTATTTACTTCATCGTGATGAACAATGAATTTGCTGATGGGGTTACAAAGTCTATCCAGGCTTCCTAATATGAGCTGTTAATATAAATTTTCAGCGTTTTCACAACCGTACCATTTTCAATCAAGGTGGCAAAATAAATTCCAGAAGGTGATGTTATTTCTATGAAATAATCTTCATTGAAATTAGAATTATGCATTTGTTGACCATAAGCATTGACCATAATCAATTGTAAGTCATCTCTATCTGGGTTTTTAATAAAAAGTTCTCTCGATTGGCTATTAAAATAGATTTCCACATTTGTCTCAACCAATGTTTCGATACTTGTCAGATTGCATTCAAATGGAAAATCATTTATTTCAATAGTAGAACCTGGAGTAAGATCAAGGTCTTGTAAACCTGGATAATCATAGGCATACTTGTAGGCGCGAAAGGTGCCATTATTGCTTGCATTTAGACCTTGTGGAATTGGAAAATCGAAGGCCAAAGGAATTTCATATTCCCATACTTTTTCACCATTTGCATTTATCTCGAATACACGACCAGCTGACCCTGCATTTATAAATGTGTGTCCATTTTGAAGTCTGTTGGCGTTTGAAAAATACGGTGAATAGAAATCTCCATCATCATCGAATGACCATCCTGGCACTTCCGGTCCAATTGGATCAGTTTCAGGAATGATATAATGTCCATCTTCTGTTTGAGGTGGGTCTATAATTTCAATCGAAGAAAAATCAGGACCAGGTCTTCCATTTCCATTATTATAGATAATGATTTTTCCTTCATCCTCCAGTCCATTTGGAATCCAGTTTACACCATGTTGCCCGAAAAGTTTTTGTTCGCTGACTGGGGCTCTTTGGTAGGCTGATGCATTTCCCCAACGGTATAAAATATCGCCACCTTTGCCATAACGGCCTCCTGTATGCGAAGCAGCTTCTTCTGTGGTTGTAGAATGATCAATAATCCAGATTTCGTCGGAATTTCTTACACTGATTAGTATCTGATCAAGATCTTCATTATAATCAATGGCATTGAAATGGTTCCAGTCTCGTGTAGAGTTTGAATTGTTTGAATTGAGTTCTGGTAGATTGATGTCAAAGAGTTCAGGATGGTCTTTAACAACACCAAAAAACATTTTGGTGGAATCAAATTCTTGTATATAATGGTCTTTGATATTCCATTCCCAAACAATTTCCATATCGTTCGACCCGATTGGTTTTATTTCAATAATTTTTTCGGACCACATATAACCTTCATTGGCAATCTCGTCAGGATCTCTACCCCATGTGATCAAGTCATCTTCAAATTCAAGTTCCCAGGTGAGTGCCAAGATATTTCCATTCGGCATCATAACGGCATCGTGATGAGAAAGCCAAGTACTTGTATTAAACTCATATGACCAAACCGTGTTATTGTCCCAATCTACCAATTCGAGTCCTCCGGCATTGGATGCGCTTTTGAAAGGACCAATAGGGTCAACTTTATAGGTTCTGAACATTTGACCAGTTTCTAAAAAGTAGGCTGACAATCCAGGCAATGTTCCTCTATCCCATTCATTGATCAAATGACCACAATTATCAACCATAAAAGCTTTGGTGCTATTAAAAGGTGAAAAGAATATATAACCTGGGGTCGCCTCTTCAGTAAAATCAATTACACCAACTGTTCTTTGGCTAAAAATATTGATCGAAATGATCATAAAAATGGAGACGAATAGATTTCTCATACATTGAAATTAAACAAAAAAAGGGCTGCGTCAAATTAGTGACACAGCCCAGTCCTTTAAATAAGGGATTAAGGTTATTTTGAGATGGTTAGTTTACCTGTATATGATTTGTTATTTCTGATTATTCTGTAGTAATACATGCCATTTAAAGCGTTTTCAATATTCACTCTGTTATTATTTACTACGGAAGTTACTTTTCGTCCCACTGCATCATATAATTCTATGAAGAAATCTTCATTTTGGTTGTCTAAAAAGTCAACATTGAAGTAATCTGACGCCGGATTTGGATAGACATTTAAAATATTTCTGTGTTCAGTAATGTCTTCTGTATTTGTGCCTATTAGATTTTCAAGGTCAAGGATTAATTCTTTAAGATCATAATCGATCTCTACGAGATAAGACTTGCGCTCTTCAGAAAAGTCCATGACTCTGTGTAAGATTTCATCAGCAGTAGCTTCGAATGTAATGGTCAATGGGTTATCTTGATCGTACACGAAGCCAACAGAATTACTATTTGTCAATGCAATATCCAATTTGCCTTCTGGGCTGATATTAAAATCGAGCTCAAGGTCATCACCTTCAATAGTCACATCAGTGATATTGATTGCTGTTGGATCAAAAGCAAGATGAATTTCCATACCAAGAGCCAGTTCTTCAGCATCATAATTTAACTCAGTCGTATAAGTTTGACCATTGTTAATTACAAAATCAAGAATAGACATTTCCACTTGCTCCAGGTCTTCAACAGTAGAAATGATAGCGCTATCATCTACATCACCAGGCTTTATGGCCGTATACTCACCTTTGGGTTGGACGAATGTAGGGAGGCTTTCTTCATTGACAAAAAACCAATCGGCATCATAATTTACGGTCCCGTTTCTAATCAAGCGACGAATTTCAACAAGATCAATGGCGGAAACTGATGAGTCATTATTTACGTCAGCTGACATAAGCTGATATTCATTCAATGTTGCGAACCCTAGAATATGATGTTGAATCAACATCAAATCTTTTATGTTCACTCCATTGATGGGCGTGTCGTCCAAACTTGGATCGATATTTTCACATCCTTCACATACAGCTGTACCGTTAATAAGTGTATATACACCATCAACCAATTCTACATTTGGTACAGGTCGACCGGTAAAAGTATTAATAGCAATTGTTTCTGCCGTTTCAGATAAATCCAAAATAAGTTCTTGGATATAGGTTGCAATCTCTACTTCGTCTCTCAAAACTGTCCATTTTCTGTTGATCACAACTTCAATGATTGTTTGGCTTTCGATTATATCTTCATACGAAGCTTTATAAAGTTCTGGTGTATTAAAAAAGATAGGTCTTGTATCCTCAAAATCGATACCTGAATATGTTTGAAGTGCAGATGGTGTAATCCTGTAATCAGAAATTGCTAAATCATCAGGCCATTCGACATCATCTGTTTCAGAGTGTCCAGAACCACAGGTACCTGTTTCTGCTGAATTTGGTAGAAAATCACAAATGTATTGAGGCTCAACAACATTTCTAATGATTTGAACAAATTCCCAAATATCTCCGGATATCCAATCTAGAATTGTCCAAGTTCTGATTATTTTAAATGCATTGGTACTATTTTCGTCCATACCCCAAATGACAAGGTCATCATAGGAGCTTGCTATGGCATAGCAATTATCATTTATTGTCCAGGTAACATCAACTTGATCAGCAGTAAAACCGTAATTTAGAATGAGTTCTTGCGGTGAGAGGTTATGTTCGAAGTTATCAATGGTCACTCCGACTGCACTTATTTCTATTACTTCGTCCGGGAAATTTAATTCGACGGTTTCGCAAGGGCCCGAGGGTTCAATTGTTAATGTTCCCCAACAGCTATTGTCGCTTACTGGATCTTCTATCAAAAAATTGAAAGTTCCGGTTTGATCGACTACCACAAATCCCGTTCCTTCAAACTCAGTTCCATTATTTGAAATGAGTTGGATTTCCATCGTATCAAGGTCACAATTCGAATAGTTTCCTTCCAAAAGCATGTCTGCATTAATCAATGATGTTGGGTCACCGTTTTGGTCTTCAACGGCAACAACAAATAATTCAGCATTACAAACAAGTAATGGACAAGCCGTTTCATCAGTATTAATTAATAAAGTTCCCCAACATGTATTTTGCGTTACATTGTCTGTTACAACGAAAGTGAAATTTCCTTCAATTCCCTGAGGCAATAATCCCGAAGTACTAATAACATTTCCATTTCCATCTTCTATCCTTAAATCAAAATCGGTTGATCCACCAGAGAAAACAAAATCTTCTGGAAACAATTGTAATGTTTGATTTGGTGCAACGTTGATTTGAACTTGATCCAAGCATGCTAATTCAAAATTATTGTGAGCCAATACTCGTACTTGTGTTCTCACACAATTTTGATTTCCAAAATCATCGGTTCCACATAGTTCAACTAAAACAAGATTTCCAGCATCATCTGAAGTTACCATTGAAGGTGAAACTTCTAAGGTCAGACCATTGCAATTATCAAAACTTCCGTTATCAATGATTTCAGGTGTAATTTCAAATTCATCATTCTCGTTTAAAATAACCGTAACAGATTCTTTTGAAATCATCACTGGCGGAGTATTGTCTACTATTGTAAAAGTCCCACTACATGAAATTGGGTCTCCTAAAAGATTGGCAGTTAATTCATATTCAATTAGGCCTAAGTTATCGCAGCCTACAACTGAAGGAGTGATGTTGATATCTGTGTAGTTATAGTTTCCTATTAAGAAGGATGCTCCATTCAATTCAAGTTCTTGAGCCCAAGGATTAAGGGACAGAACGAAGTCCTCAGTATCCTTGCAATATGACTGAGCCGACAAAGATGTGCTCAATAATAGCAGAAGGGTTAAACAAATAAATGAGTTGAGTAAATTTTTCATAATTTTAATTTATTAAGTAATTAATTCTCCCAATTAGGTCTATAGTTTAGCGACACATTTGCACCTAGTTGGGAGTTTTTTATTTCATAAAAGTTTGATTCAATTGTCATTGGATTAAAAGCATATCTGTAATAAGGCTGTAAGCCAAATTCAAAATTTCCAAGAGCGTATTTTAGCTGAAGACCAAATTGTGCTTTTAGTCCTTGATTATTTCTATATGGATTTTCTTCTCTGAAATCAAATTTCGTAAAGGGGACGGTGGAGTCTGTGAAATAATAACCACTATGTGAAGACCAGATGTTATAAAGAATACTGGCTTCGGGTGCAAGGATAAAATCTCCCATTGAAAAAGCTCTCCATGCAACACCAAGTTCAAGATCAATCATCTTGTGCTGTCTGTGCCATTTTACATCATTTCTTGTTACTGATTCAGCTGTTATTGTACCTGAATTTTCTGTGAAATTATACTGAGGATCGATTTCAATAGATTCAGTTCCTTGAATTTCAATAGCTTCCGAAATACGTTCTGTATTTCGATATTGGGCCACAAGATTTGAGAAATGAACACCGGCCCAAAAGTCAAAATTCTTTTTGGTTGATGTTCCCACTCTTAGTCCAGCTGTCATCCCGGCTATGTCTTTTTCTCTTTCGACTTCATTCGGGTCAAACAACAAATCATCTGCTGCAAAGGCATATTGTGAATTGTTCAAAACAGCCCCTGTAAGTAAGCTGATAAATCTGTAAGAATTAG
>JAHDDD010000055.1 GCA_020629535.1 Saprospiraceae bacterium | reverse complement strand
TTTGGATTCGTTTTTCATCTAGGAAAAAGGAATGGAATTATAAAAATTAAATTGACAAAGTACTAGTACTTGCATACTTGTGCGCGTGCCATTGTCTTCTCATTGAATTAGATAGCCAGTATTGGAAATCAGAGAAATTTATGTGTTTACAAAGAACAAAAACTACCCATTAACACTTACCTTTGAGAAACCTTCAAAATAGAAACCTATGCTTAAAATTAATATATACCTCAAACTAGCCCTCATATTCATCTGCACAATTGGAGGGATCATCCTAATTATTACACAAGGCTTTTGGTACGGATTCTGGTTTGTGCTCATAGGTGTGGGTCTATTATTAAGTTATATTTTATTAGGTACTATTATGTCGGCCAGCGAAATGATCCAAAAAATGGATTTCGATGGCGCCCAACAGCGTCTAAAAATGACACTCAACCCCAAATGGTTGTATGTTACCAATAGAGCCATGTATTACATACTGCAAGGAACCATTGACTCTAACAAGGGTGACAATAAAAGTGCAGAGATATATTTTAATCAGGCTCTTGAACTCGACCTTCCAACTGATAATGAAAAGGGTATGGTCTTACTTCAACTTGCCAACATTCAGGCCACCAAAGGAAATATGACTGGAGCTAAAAACTATTTCGCTCAGCTCAAAAAACTAAATGTTACCGAGTCAAAATTAAAAGACCAAATTGCTTTTATGGAGAAAGCCATCAAAAACAATGAGGCTCAAATGAAAGCCGCTCGCTCGATGGGTAAAACTGGTATGAGAATGGTCCGTGGTGGCGGTGGAGGTAAAAGACGTCGACCTAAAATGAGATAGTTTCTCCTAATCCAGTCAAAGAAATCATAAATTTTTGTGCCTTTTCCAAGATCTATGACCGATACGATAATTGCATTGATATTGGGCAGAAGATTCCCGAAGTAAACCTTATTGAGCCGTACACAATTGATGTAACCAATCTTGTTTAAGGCACATATATCACCACTTACCACTAATCAAAAAAACCTATTCCTCCTCACCATGATGGAAGTAGTCAAACACCTTCTTCGCTAAATTCTTACCAACATGTTTTTCCAGCTCTGCTCTTGACTGTTCTCTCACTTTAGCCACACTCCCATAGTTACTTAGCAACAAAGTCGCTGTCTTTTCACCCACGCCTGGGATATGCGTTAGCTCTGTTCCAATCATATTTTTCGATCGCTGATCACGATGAAAACTGATGGCAAAACGGTGAGCCTCATTCCTTAATTGCTGAATTAACTTTAATGATTCTGACTTTTTATTGATATAGATAGGGATTGGATCATCATGAAAATAAATCTCTTCTAACCTTTTAGCGATTCCAATAAGCGTGATCTTATCCTCCAGTCCCAGCTCTCTTATAATTTTCATCGCAGAACTTAACTGGCCCTTTCCTCCATCAATGATTACCAATTGAGGTAGATTTTGGCCTTCTTCCTTTAGTCGTTTATATCTCCGAAAGACGACTTCTCGCATGGAAGCAAAATCATCAGGGCCCTCCACGGTCTTGATATTGAATTTTCTGTAGTCCTTTTTCGAAGGTCGGGCATTTTTGAAAACTACACAACTAGCAACCGGATTGGTGCCTTGAATATTTGAATTGTCGAAGCATTCAATGTGGAAGGGCAGTGTATCCATTTGTAGATCAGACTGTAACGTCTTTAGTATGCGTTCGGCAGAAGTTTCTTTTTTCATGCGCGTCGCCTTGTCCTTTTTCATTTGAAGGACATAGTACTTTAGGTTTTTTTCTGCTAGATCTAGTAAATTTCTTTTCTCTCCTCTCGCTGGGATGGTCACCTTGATGCCTTCATCTATCGTTTGAATTTCAAAAGGAACCACAATCTCAGGAGCTATGCTATTGAACTTAGTCCTAAGATTGTCAATCGCAAATTGGAGCAATCCTTCAATTTCAAGATTGAGATTTTTCTCTAACTCAATTGTATCCGTATTAATCAATACACCATTGACAATCTTCAAATAAGTAACATAAGCCTTTTTCTCTTCATCCTTGATGGCAAATATGTCTACATCTTCAATAGTGTTACTCACCACCGTTGATTTAGCTTGATGGTCTTCAAGAAGCTCAAGTTTTATTTTTAGATCATTGGCCAATTCAAATTCCATGCGTTCAGCATATAGTGCCATCATAGAATTAAGATAATCCCTGACAGGCTTAAAATTTCCTTTGAGGATATTATGAATTTGTTGAATAGTTGCATTGTATTGCTCTTCAGATTCAAGACCGACACAAGGACCTTTGCATTGTTTGATGTGATATTGAAGGCACACTTTGAACTTGCCTTTTTGAATATTTTCTTCCGTTAACTTTAATGTACAATTTCGTAACGTGAAAAGTTTTTTAATGATCTCAAGTAGTATCTTAACCCTAAACTTAGAGGTATATGGACCTAGATAAATAGATCCATCTTTATAAACTTTTCTAGTAAAGAATACTCGAGGAAATCTTTCTTTTTTAATACACAAGTAGGTGTATGTTTTAGCATCTTTTAAGTTGACATTGTAACGAGGCTGGAATTTTTTTATCAATGTATTCTCTAAGAGCAAGGCATCTTGTTCTGAATCAACAACAGTAAATTCAAGATGATGTGCATTTCTTACCAACGATCTTGTCTTAAAAAGTTGATTTTTTTTTGCTCCAAAATAACTTCCAATCCTCTTCCGAATATTCTTAGCCTTACCTACATAAAGTATGGTACCGTCTTCAGACATATATTTATATATGCCCGGTTCGGTGGGAATATTGGGAAGTAACTCTTTGTAATCTTCTTGGGTCATGTCAATTTATCCAAACACCTTTTCAATGCCCTTAAATATATAAAATGCAGATTTAGGATTGGTGGCGAGAGGCACATTATGTACATCACACTGACGCATCAACATCTGTACATCTGGCTCATGCGGATGTTTATCCAATGGGTCTCTGAAGAATATGACCAGATCTATTTCGCCAGTGGCAACCATGGCTGCAATTTGAGCATCACCTCCCAATGGGCCAGAAAGTAGTTTTTCCACATTGAAACCCCCTTTCTCGATGTGGATACCAGTTGTACCTGTTGCAAAGAGTGTGGCGCCTTCAAGCATTTCCTTATGTTGTAAAATAAAGGAAACCATTTCGGCCTTTTTGCCGTCATGCGCGATCAATGCTATTTTAATATTTGTGCTGAGCAAAGTCGAAGTATTCATAGTTATAAAACCATTGAAAGTGACGATAAGTTACAAGCTTAAAATTAATATCCAACATTCGAGATTGTTGACATTTTATATATCCCAAACTTATTAGCACCTTTACAAATCAACCACTTGTTATGAAATATTGTCAAATTTTTCTCTTCTTCCAATTTTCCATTTGCTTTCTGAGTCTCAATGCCCAAAAGAAAATGGATTACACAACATTTGACCTTTGGAAAACCATTGAAGAAACCCAAATCTCAAACAATGGAGATTGGATTAGCTATGTAGTGAAACCAGGAAAAGGCGATCCAACATTAAATCTATACAATACTCGGGAAACCAGAACGTATTCATTCAAACGTGCTGATAATGTTAAGATTGAAAAAGACAATAATTACATCGTTTTTAAAATCCACCCTCCGCTTGATACCCTTGAGTCACTAGAAAGAAAAGATACTGATGAAGATGATATGCCCAGAGATACCCTGGCCATATTTAATTGTAAAACGAAGGAACTAAGCAAAGTCGCCGATGTTAAAAATTTCAACTTACCAGATGAATGGGGAAACATTTTAATTTATCAATTGGATGAGCAAGAGCCAGAATTAGATTCTCTTCCAGATAATTTCCGAAAGGAAAATAAGAAGAACGGAACGAAACTTATTGTAAGAAATTTTTCCAAAAACAAGGAGAAGACTTTTTCATATGTAACAGAGTTTTCACTTGCGAAAGAGAAATCTATGATAAGTTTTCTTTCTACAGGAACGGATACGATCGAAGCGCCATCTCTCAAAGTATTGGACATTGAAGCAGACAGCATCTACACGGTTTCCGTCGATGATGGTAAATACAAACATCTTCGATTTTCTGACTCAGGAAAATCGCTGAGCTATTTTGTAAATGTGGATACAACGGATATGGAAATAGCTCCGTTTGAACTTTACTTGTGGGATAAGTCAATGGAGAAAAGTAAATTGGTTTGTGCACATGATGCTGGAAGTATTTCAGATGATTGGATATTGAGCGAACATGATCCAGTTTTGTTTTCTGAAGATGAATCTAATCTGTTTTTCAAGATCAAGCCCAAGCCTTTTCTTGAAGACACAACACTACTTGATAACGAAAAGGTAAGGGTAGAAGTATGGAGTTATACTGATGATGTACTTTATACGCAACAGCTCAATCAAGAAGCTGCTGAAAAGAAAAGAGGCTACTCCTGCTCCCATAATGTTGAAACAAATACCACCGTACAGTTAGCTGATGAACTAGTTCCTTTCGTCAGAATGAATAAGGATAAATCCGGTCCTTACGCTCTCGCATGGAATGACCTCCATTATAAAAAATACATAAGTTGGCTCGGACATGATTACAATGATTTATATAGGGTAAACCTAAAGACCGGAGAAAAAGAATTATTGCTTAAAAAGCAAACTGGCAACCCTGGGTTTTCACCCAATGGCAAATTTGCATTTTGGTACTCCAGACCTGATTCGGTTTTTTATTCTATAGATATGAACACGAAAGACCAAAAGAAAATCAGTGATAAAAACAAACACAAATTTGCTGACGAACTTAATGATCGACCAATGGATGCCTGGAATTATGGTTATGCAAAATGGCTAGAAGAAGACAATGGCTTAATCGCCTATGATCGATATGATATCTGGTTGCTAGATCCAAAAGGAGCCAAAGATCCAATCCAGTTGACCAATGGACGAAGAAGCAAACACACATACCGTTACATTGAATTGGATAAGGATTTAGAGGCCTTGCCTTCTGACACAACCATACTTTTACATGTACACAACCATCATGATAAATCAGAATCCTACAAACTACTCAATCTAAAGGACCGGACGATGAGTGACTTGGTGAGTGGAAAATACAAATTGACATCAAGACCATTGAAAGCAAAAGATGCCTCCGATATTGTCTTTACCAAAGAAAACTTTGAACTTTTCCCAAACCTCATCCATACACAACTTGACAATTTTAAAAATGAAATAAAAATCTCCAATGCAAATCCTCAGCAAAAGGATTATAATTGGGGTTCAATCAGTTTGGTTAAATGGAAATCATTGGCTGGTGATTCACTCGATGGGATGCTCATTCTTCCTGAGAATTTTGATATGAAAAAGAAGTATCCACTGATAGTCAATTTTTATGAACGATCAAGCCACAGACTAAATTCGCATCGGGCTCCATACCCACATAGGTCCACCATAAATTACAGTTACTATGTCAATAAAGGTTATGTGATTTTCAATCCTGATGTGCAGTATCGAATCGGCGATCCCGGTCAAAGCTGTTATGATGCTGTAATTTCTGGAGTAGATTATATTGTCAGTAAAGGGTTCATTGATGAAGATCGAATTGGAGTGCAAGGCCATAGTTGGGGAGGTTATCAGATTGCAGATATACTCACAAAAACTGATATTTTTAAATGTGCTGAATCTGGAGCACCAGTTGTAAATATGATCAGTGCATACGGTGGTATACGCTGGGGCTCAGGTATGAGCAGGATGTTTCAATATGAAAAAACACAAAGCAGATTGGGTGCAACTCTTTGGGAAGACCCTGATGTCTATCTGCGGAATTCACCCATTTTCAATGTAGACAAGATCACAACTCCTGTACTGATTTTACATAATGATAATGATGGTGCTGTACCTTGGTATCAAGGCATTGAATTTTTCGTAGCAATGAGGAGGTTAGGAAAACCTGCATGGATGCTTAACTACAATGACGAACCGCACTGGCCATTGAAGCGCCAAAACCGTATCGATTTTAATCGAAGAATGGAGCAATTTTTTGACCATTATTTATTAGATGAACCAATGCCTGAGTGGATGAAAGAGGGAGTTCCTGCGATTGAAAAGAAAACCAATCTAGGCTATTGAAGAACTTCTTTTTGGAAACAAAGAGGCTATGGCTAAGACCATTCCGCCTTGAAGATGCCGAACATTTATATCGACTGAATTCTGATAAGGAGGTTATGAAATATACCGGGGATTGCCCATTCAAAGATATTGATGAGGCGAAATCCTTTATCATTGACTATATCATCACAAATTATAGTAAGCCTGGTCTGGGAAGATTGTCCTGTTTTATTAAGGAAACACATACATATATAGGTTGGTCAGGGTTGAAGCTTCATTCCGATTCAAATGAAGTCGATCTCGGATTTCGAATTATGAAGGAATTTTGGAACAATGGATACGCCACTGAATCTTCAAACATAATCATTGACCATGCTTTCAATACATTGAATCTACCGTATATCATTGGAAATTTCCACTACAATAATATTGCATCCCAAAGGGTATTGGAGAAATGCAATTTCAAACCCAACAAAACCAATTATGAAAATAATGAAAAATGGTACAGTTACATTTTACAAAATTCAACCACCAACCAATAACTATCAACAATTAATCATTGAACAATCTTCTACTCTCTCAATATCACTTTCGACCCCAACAGAAATGACTTGGTCATTCCAACGGCGGCTCTTGTAGCTTCTAAGCCATCTATGATTGAACTGTTTGATCTTCGCGATTCCATGATACATTTAATAAAGTCATTGGCTTGTTCAATCAATGCCAATTCATAACGTTCAAAGTAATTTTGTGGAACCTCAATACGAATTCCATCAGTATCATAAATTCTGATTGCTTCCATCGGACTATGATCTTGAATTTCAAGTGAACCTTCAGTGCCCATCACAAATGTCCTAGTATTAAAACCATCTTGTGCAAGCCTTGAAGCAGTGACAGATGCCATCGTTCCATCCATCATTTCAATTTGAGACATCACATTATCAGCGTCTTGAAATCTTTCAAAAATGTCATGCTTATAACAACCACCTGAAGAATAAACCGACTTAATTTCTTTCCCAGTGAGCCAGCGGATGATATCAAGGTTCTTGATGTTCAGTTCCATAAAGATTCCTCCAGATTGAGGAGCGTATTGTTTGTAGTAACTGTCCGTCTGTTCTTTTTCGAAAGTGCTAGTTTGGATGAAAATCGGCTTACCAATGTTTCCTTTGGTAATCATATCTTTCGCCTTGATGTATGCGTCGTCGTAACGGTGTTCAAACCCAACCATAGTCACTTGTGAAGGTCTGTTTTTCACTACTTCAATGACTCTATTACAATCTTCAACATTTGTAGCGAGTGGGGTTGTAGTAAAAACATGTTTTCCAGCGTTGACGGCATCGATAATATGCATTGCATGGTGCATAGGTGGGCTCATGATAAACAATGCATCAATGTCATGATTGTTTACTATCTGTCGATGGTCAGTGTATGCATATTGAATATTCAACTTGCTTTTTGCGAACGCAAGTTCTTCTTGAGAAAGACTACAAGCTGCTAAAAGATCTACATGCTTGACCTTCTCACGAATGAGTTGGGCATACAATCTACCCAATCTCCCCAAACCAATAATTCCTGCTTTTACTTTATCCGTCATCGTTACTCAAAGTAACAATAAACAGTCCAAAAGAAGAGAAGTTTAGACGTCTATATTCGCATATTTTGCATTGGTCTCAATAAAGCGTCTTCTTGGTGGTACTTCATCACCCATAAGCATTGAGAAAACGCGATCAGCTTCATGTGCATCTTCAATCGTTACCCTTCGCAATATTCTGCTGATCGGATCCATGGTTGTTTCCCAAAGTTGATCAGCATTCATCTCTCCAAGTCCCTTATACCTTTGGGTCTTAATACCAGATGCTTCCGCACCTCCCATACTCTCAACCACTTGTTTTCTTTCTTCTTCATTCCAGCAATACACTTTCTGATTTCCTTTCTTGACAAGGTAAAGTGGAGGAGCAGCGATGTAGACATAACCCTGCTCAATCAATGGTTTCATATATCTAAAAAAGAAAGTCAATATCAATGTGACAATGTGACTACCATCCACATCGGCATCACACATGATCACAATTTTGTGGTATCTTAATTTTTCTGTGTTGAGTATTCTCTCACCATCTTTATCTTCAATGCTCACACCAAGTGCGGTGAATAGATTTTTGATTTCCTCGTTTTCATAAATCTTGTGTTCCAATGCCTTTTCAACATTCAGGATTTTTCCTCTCAATGGCAGAATGGCTTGGAAAGTACGATCTCTCCCTTGCTTTGCAGTTCCACCGGCTGAATCTCCCTCGACAAGAAATATCTCAGAATCTGCCGGGTCTTTAGAGCTGCAATCAGAAAGTTTACCAGGCAGTCCGCTTCCGGTCAATACATTTTTTCGTTGAACCATTTCTCTTGCCTTTCTTGCTGCATGACGTGCAGTAGCTGCAAGAATTACTTTGTCAATGATTCTCTTTGAATCTTTTGGATTCTCTTCAAGGTAGGCCGATAAAACTTCACCTACTGCTCTGGAAACAATTCCAGTTACCTCTGAGTTTCCAAGTTCTCCTTTGGTTTGACCTTTAAATTGTGGTTCAGGAACTTTGACGGATACGACTGACGTTAGTCCTTCTCTAAAGTCTTCTCCTGAAACTTTAAATTTCAACTTTGAGAAGAATCCATTTTCCTCGCCGTATTTTGAAAATACTCTATTGACCGCTCTACGAAATCCACTTACGTGTGTTCCTCCTTCTCGGGTATTGATATTGTTAACGAATGAATATATGTTTTCGCTGAAGCTGGTATTGTATTGCATCGCAACTTCAACTTCTACATTTTCTTCTTTACCAATCACATGGATTGGTTTACTGATCAATGGTGTTTTGCTTTCGTCAATGTATACAACGAATTCTTTCAGACCTCCTTCAGAAACAAGATCCACTCTTTTATATGAACCATCATCTTCTTTTGTTCTTTCATCAGTTAAGCTCAACTGAAGACCTTTATTCAAAAACGAAAGCTCACGCATTCTATTCAATAAGGTATCGAAGTTGTATTCCAGCGTCTCAAAAATTTCACCATCAGGTTTGAATGTGACCTGCGTACCAGTTTTGTCTGATTTGCCAATTACTTTGACATCAGCCTGTGGTTTTCCTTGCTTGTACTCTTGCTCGAAAACCTGTCCTTCTCTGTGTACCTCAGCTCGTAAATAGGAAGAAAGCGCGTTCACACACGATACACCTACACCGTGAAGTCCACCGGATACCTTGTATGTATCTTTATCGAATTTTCCACCTGCGTGGAGTACAGTCATAACCACCTCCAATGCAGATTTTTGCAATTTTTCATGCATTCCAGTTGGAATTCCCCTTCCATCATCTCGTACAGAAATAGAGTTGTCTTCATGGATGGTCATATCTATTTGATTACAATGACCTGCTAAGTGCTCATCAATGGAGTTATCTACAACCTCCCAGACAAGATGGTGGAGTCCTTTTGAGTCTGTCGACCCAATGTACATCCCCGGTCTTTTTCTGACAGCTTCGAGCCCCTCTAATGCCTGTATATTACTAGCACTATAATTACTTTTGTTCTCCGACATGTGTGATGATTTTTTCCTTTCTTGATTAGGACACAAATATACAGATTCCACTACAGAATCTAACCAAATTGAACCCACTTAATAATAATGAAATCTTCCCTTTTCATTAACTATAACTAATTAATTCACAAGAAGTTGTGCATCTTTCAGCTTCTTTGACGAATAGCAACCATTTTAAGACAAATGAGCTCATTTTTTTTTCACAATTTTGTCCACAGTAATGGAAAATTTTGAATTAGAAAAACTGGAAGATTGGGTGTCATTTTGTGATAAAATAAAGCCATTGATCGTACACAAAATATTCTTACTAAAAGGTCAATTGGGAGCAGGCAAAACCACGTTCACAAATTATTTCATACAGTCAATGGATACGTCCATAGAAGTTAGTTCTCCGACCTATTCATTGATCAATGAATACCAAACTTCCAATGGACAATTGATCTATCATATGGACCTTTATAGGCTAAATTCCATTGAAGAAATCCTAAATCTGGGCATAGAAGAATATCTAGATTCAGGTTCCATTTGTATTATAGAATGGCCGGAAACACTTGAAAACATTTTATACAATGAATACCACACAATCACAATAAAATCAACCCAATCAAATACTCGTATGGTAAGTTTTGTGTAACTTCCAACGTCAATAATTCAAGACATCTGAATCAATTCCTTGTTTTGTAACGTATAAATCTCTCAATGCATGGCCGGTGACGAAAAAAAGTCAGGTTTTTCATCATTTTTCTCCGAAGGGCAATTTCAAACCCAAACAGAAACACTCTATGTAGAGCAGAAAAAACAAAGTATTACCATTGGTTTACCCAAAGAAACAACATTACAAGAAAATCGGGTCCTCCTAGTTCCAAACAGCATAAGAAGTTTGACCGGATTCGGACATAAAGTTATCGTTGAGTCTGGTGCAGGTGAAAAGTCCAATTTCTCAGACCATGATTTTTCAGAAGCTGGAGCTTCCATTACTAAATCTCAAAAGGAAGTATATCAATGTCAGGTATTGGTAAAATCCGCTCCACCTACAATGGAGGAAATAGAAATGAGCATCAGAAATCAACTTATTATTTCTCCGCTCCATTTACCTGTTATTTCTTCTGACCATATCCAGGCGCTACAGAAAAAACACATAACAGCAATTGCCCTTGAATATTTCAAATCAGAAGATGGCTCATTCCCTGTAGTGAGAATCATGAGCGAGATTGCTGGAATGAGCTCCATGCTCACGGCAGCAGAACTGCTTAGCGCATCCAACGGTGGAAGAGGAGTTCTACTTGGCGGCGTCTCCGGGGTACCACCCGCAAAAGTGGTTATTTTAGGCGCAGGTGTAGTAGGAGAATTTGCGACAAAAACAGCGTTGGGACTAGGTGCATCCGTAAGGATATTCGACAATGAAGTCAGTAAACTGATGCGCATCCAATCCTTGGTGGGAAGGCAGCTACATACTTCTACATTTAACCCGGTTTATCTTGGGTATCAATTAATGAGTGCAGATGTGGTCATTGGTGCAGTCCATTCAAAAGCCGGAAGAACACCAATCCTCGTGACCGATGAGATGATTTCAAAAATGAAAAACGGTGCAGTAGCTATTGATGTGAGCATTGATCAAGGTGGATGTTTCGCTACTTCTCGTGTCACGAATCATAAAAATCCGACATTCATCGAACATGGTGTTATTCATTATTGTGTCCCAAATATCGCATCAAAGGTGCCTAGAACTGCCTCCGTTGCCATTAGCAATATCATTACACCAGTACTAGTAAAAGCGGGAGGAACCAACAGTTTTGATAGCCTGTTATATGATAATCGAGGGATAAGAAATGGGGTCTATACTTTTAAAGGATGCGTGACGAACGCTTATGTTGCTAAAAAATTCCAATTAAAATATACCGATTTGGACCTTCTCCTTACATCCAATTTTTAACCTCAAAACTCCTTTAAAAGCAAGCTTTCCCCAATTGTGAAATTCTTCTTTATCCCTTCTTTCTGGCGTCACTAAAGCTTTTGATAAAGAAGATCATGGCTATCACACTAGTCAATAATTCCAATCCAACGCGCACGATCCCCCATGTATCTGCATCGGCGATTCTTCCTTGAAGAGGTTTTATCAGAGCAATGGTAATAAGCAATGTCAAGATCACGGCGATGTGTGATTGAACCTTGTGTTGATATTTAATGCCATTATTAAGGACAAGCAATATCACTCCAAACGCTACTGGTATCCACACAGTAGGAGATTGATCTGGTCCTTTTGTTGCCCAAAATCCTAAAAGACCCATAACCACAAGGGTGTATGCGTTGATGGCACTAGCAGTATGTGCTTTCATATATATTTACTTTATTTGTTTCAATTGGTTTTTAAACACTATTAATGCTTAGAATTCCTCCTCAAACTCCTCCTCAAATTCTTCTTCTAATTCTTCATCAAATTCATCACCAAATTCTTCTTCGAATTCATCAAATTTCTCTTTCTCTTGTTGAAGTAAAAGTTGTTCTTCTTCCGGTCTAATTTGTTTGTATTTATCACAATCAATCAAATCATAAAACCCGGGAGGAGGGTCAGGGAAAGTAGCATAACTATCAAATTTTGCAAGCGTATCCTTTTCTAATTTTTGTAAAAATTTCTGAACAATTGGTCTTGCCATCACGAAGCCCTGACCATCTTCGAGGGTGAGAAAACGTATCCATTTATCATCCCCACCTACCCATGTTCCCATGACAAGATCAGGTGTAATGGCCATAAACCAACCATCTGCATAATCATTGGTAGTCCCTGTTTTTCCACCCACATGCACCTTGGTTTTAAGCCCAAAATTACTACCCACATTGTTCTTCAACATGTCAATCATGACTGCATTATATAGTGGATTCAATGCTTGTTTTCGTTCAGGCACACCCAGATAAAGCACTTTACCGTTTTTATCTTCTATTCTTGAAATAAATATGGGTTCGGTATATACTCCATTGTTAGGAAAGGTGGTATACGCTCCTGCCATTTCAAACAAAGTGAGATCCATGGATCCAAGACATATTGAGGGAACGCGAGGTACAACCAATCGACCATCCGCATACCTAGCTTGCTTACTTATGCCGACATTATCCAAAACCTCTCGTATAACATCAACACTCCCCATCTCTTTTACCAATCTGACAGTGATCGAATTCTTTGAATACAATAACCCTTGGTACAGGTTGTAAAAATTACCAGTAAATTCTCCATTTGCATTGGCCGGCGACCAGACTGTATCTACTTGCAAATTTGCATCACCAGGTACAATGGTATATTGAATGTCTTCATACTCCTGGCATGGACTAATATTCTGTAAAGAAATGGCAGTAGCATAGACAAATGGTTTGACGGTTGAACCTACCTGTCGGCGACTGTTTACGTGATCATATTTAAAATATTTATAGCCTACACCACCAACCCAGGCTTTTATAAATCCAGTAGATGGTTCAACAGCCAAAAATCCACATTGAAGATGTTGATTATGAAATTTAACTGAATCCATAGGAGACATTTCACTTTCCTTTTCACCACCTTCAGCATAATCAAAAACCTTCATGCTGATTTTCTCATCAAATTCTTCTTCAAATGCTTTTTGCAATGCTTCGTATTTTTCAGAAAGCCCATCAAATCTTGAATCTTCTATGATTTTAGCATATACAGTCTCATATCTCTCTTTTAGATTTCCATTGCGAATTTCAGATCGTACGTTGTTTTTTTTCTTGGATTTAATCAATGCTTTGATGGCATTTTCATGCAATGGTACCTCTCCGTATTCTTTGGTCAACTCAGTTTTAATTTCTCCCAAATACTTTTCGTGCAACTTCAAATATCTATCAGATTCTTTAGCCTTTTTATTCAAGGCATTATATCGAATATTTTTTTGGAATTCATCTGCTTCATGAGTGTAAGGATTCATGCCTTTCCACACCTTGAAATATCTTTCCTGATTCCATTTCATGTGTTCACCTACTGCATCCTCGGCTATTCTTTGATAATCTAAATCAATGGTTGTGTAAATTTTCAATCCATCAACATATATATTGTATGCGCTACCATCAGGTTTAGCAATGTTACCTTCTTTCAATAGATTGTTTAACCATTTTGTTAGCTCTGAACGAAAATGAGGCGCAGGTCCCTCATCATGTGTATCACGCTTAAATTGGCTCATGTCAATGTCCTTGAGACTTATGCTGTCTCTTGATTCTTTTGTGATAATGTCATTGCTATACATCTGTTGCAAAACCACATTTCGCCTCCCTTTTGTCTTTTCAGGAAATCTAACCGGATTGTAGAGACTAGGATTTTTAAGCATTCCAACCAGTATGGCGGCTTCTTCTTCATTCAATTTGGATTGTTCTTTGGCAAAATATGTTTGGGCTGCCGCTTGTATCCCATGTGCTCCATTAATAAATTCGAATTTGTTCAAGTACATCGCCAGTATTTCTTCTTTCGTGTACTGTTTTTCAAGTCGAGCCGCAACAATCCATTCTTTTAATTTGATTTTCAACAACCCAAGGGCTCTTTCGAATTTTGTTTTACCTCGTAAGCTTTCTCTTTTGAATAATAATTTTGCCAACTGTTGAGAAATAGTACTTCCTCCTCCAGAACTATCATCTCCAAAAAGTATGGTTTTGAATCCAACCCTCAGAAGTGCTCTTAAATCAACACCTGAATGAGAATAAAATCGAAGATCTTCTGTAGCGATTAATGCATCATGAACCAATGGGGATAAATCCTCATACTTTATCTGCTCACGATTCTCCACATAATATTTTCCAAAAGCTTTACCATTTGAATCATATACGATAGATGCCAGATCATATTGAGGATTTTCCAATTCTTCAAATGAAGGTAATTCACCATAGATGACACTAAAAAAGATCCTAATAAAGAAAATAATCACTAAGACCATACAAATCCAGCATAGCCATGATAGCCATTTCAATCCAGGAGGTCTTTTGTTCAATATGTTGCCTATTTTTTCCAGCATGAGCACCAAAACTAAAAAATCTGCCAATCCCTATTGTTATTTAATTGAGAATAAAGTGGCTCTTTCTCAATATTGAAACTTGGGATTAAAATGGTCTAAGTTGGGTGATAATTAATTCAAAGTCAGATCATTATCTAATGAAAATGATCCAAAAATCTAATTAATAAAAAAATAAAGCCTCGAAATATAGCTACTAATACCTATTAATATCTTCCTATTTTGATGTGACTTCACATCTTTTGGGTAGTCAAAAGAGCGGCGTAAAGAAGACAGATTTTCTGTTAAAATATGTTTCAATGAAGCATAATAACCACCGATAATTTGTCTTGTCAATTAAAAAATTGATATTTACGTTTAATCTTAGCCACTCCTACCACTCTAGCATTGCGAAATATCTCGTTGACTTACTTTAAAACATAGCATTTAAAGACAATACTGCTATGTATTTCATTTATTGCACAATTAAAATTTTAACCGATCTTAATTATGAAACTAATTACCAACACCTTCTCTTCTGATGAGGGTACTCATCAGTTGCGAATCCTGTTTAGGGTTTCGTTGATGTTGTTAGTTTTGTTAATATCTCAATTTGGATACGCCCAGGTGAAGATAGGAGACAACCCTAGCACTATCGATGATGGGTCAATTCTGGAATTAGAGAGCACAACAAAAGCTTTCGTACCTCCAAGAATGACAACTGCCGACAGGGATGGAATCCCTACCCCAATGAAGGGAGCAATAATTTATAACTTGGATAACATGTGCCTAGAGGTTAACAATGGATCCATGGACGCTCCTGATTGGGTATGT
>JAHDDD010000054.1 GCA_020629535.1 Saprospiraceae bacterium | reverse complement strand
AAAACAAATTGTTAATTTCATTCAAACAAATGTATACAACATGCAACTGCTCTTATCTCTGGCGTATGCCATCTTGCTGGCCTTTATTGCAATCTTTATATATTATATGAGCTCTCACTTTAAGCGCCTATCTACCTTGTCAATGGAAGAATTCAATAAAGACGATGAAAATCCAGATGACAACGTGAATGCGTCGGAAACGAAAGCATTGAATCACTTTGGCACCATCATGTTTGTACTGATCGGTGTGTGGGTTTGGCTCACCTTGGGGCTGAGTTTGGGGTACATTGCAAGCACACTGACGGATCATTACATCCTGAAGTGGGTGCTGTATTTTGTGATGTACTTTGTGTTTCTTCGATTTCCTTTTGGAGTAGGAAGCAAGATGGTCAAAAGATCATTCGATTTCAAAGTACTTCCAGAAAAGCTCATCTTTGTAATTTTCATGATTGGTGGATACATTGTCGGAATTTGTTGCTTTGATATGTTGCCAAAGATATTTACCTGGCATCTTGGTTTTTTATCTCATTAAATTGCATGAAGGAAAACATCAAAATATTTGGCAAGGAAATCATTGATCAACCAGCCATTGATCAACTCATCAATTGTACCGGAGCAGAAGATTATGGAGTACTGACCGCTGACGCACACGTCGGATACGGGCATCCTATTGGTGGAGCCATTGCTTACAAAAATCATATCTCACTATCAGGTGTAGGATTTGATATTGCGTGTGGAAACAAAGCAGTGAGGACCGATGTAAAATCTACCGATATTGACATCAGCAAAGTGATGGATGAAGTTGAAAGGCGAATCTCCTTTGGGATGGGCCGGATCAACAATGAAAGGACAGACCATCAGGTACTCGACGCTGTAGACAAGTTGGAAATCAACACCACCAAAGAATACAAAAACAAACTGACCAAGATTGCAAGATCACAACTGGGTACAGTAGGAGGTGGAAATCACTTTGTTGATATCTTCAAAGACCACGAGGATTATATTTGGATTGGTGTTCATTTCGGTTCACGAGGCTTTGGGCATAAAATAACGACTGGATTCATCTCAGTGTCACAAGGTAAAAAATTCGAAGAACACTCACGTGATGCCGGTATGTTCTCAGATCCCATTTTGTTCAGTCTCGCTTCTGAGGTGGGCAATGATTATTTGCAATGCCTCAAAGTAGCAGGAGAATATGCCTATGCAGGCAGAGATTGGGTAGTAGATCGGGTCTTAAAAATATTAGGAAATCCAGAGGTAACATACTCGGTACACAATCATCACAACTTTGCCTGGCACGAAGAACATTTTGGTGAAAAATATTGGGTCGTAAGAAAAGGTTGCACACCTGCCTTTCCTGGGCAAGAAGGATTTATAGGTTCTAATATGTTTGATACCTCCGTGATAGTTGAAGGCATTGATTCAGATGAATCCCAACAAGGCCTATATTCAACGGTGCATGGCGCTGGACGCATACTATCGAGACGTAAGGCATTGGGCAAAACCAAGTTTAAGAAAGGACCCCACGGCAAAAAGCGAAAAGTCCTTGTGCAAAAAGGATTGGTAGATTTTGAAAAGACCCAACAGAAAGCAAAATCTCTAGGTATCGAACTTCGTTGAGGAGGTGCAGATGAAAGTCCAGAATGTTACAAAAAATTAGGAGAAGTACTCCATTTTCAAGGCGGCACCATCAAAGTAAAATTTGAATTGGAACCCATCGGTGTGGCCATGGCTGGAGATGAGATTTTTGATCCGTATAAGGATTGAGGGAGAAGCGAGAGGCGAGAAGCGAGAGGCGAGAAGCGAGAACCAAGAGGCGAGAACTGAGAACCGAGAGGCGAGAACCGAGAGGCGAGAAGCGAGAAACGAGAACTGAGAAACTGAGAACTGAAAACTGACAACGATCACTCACTCATCCACGGATACCCAACTGCAAATGACTTACGCCAAGTAAGATGCCAATGTCCCTCATCGGGTACTACGTGATACATCAAATTTTTGTCAGTCATTCCTTGGGCTTTGAATTTATTATAAACATCTTTGGCAAGATCGACCATGCCTCCTTCATCTTCTCCAACGGATATAAATATTTTTTTGGACTTTAGATCTTCATCTGGAATTTGCATGGCAAAGAGACGATCGTAATCTACCCACATGGAAGGGGATTGAATGTACGCATTGCCGAAAATGTTAGGATATTTCATGAACATATAGTAAGCCATCATGCCGCTTCTTGATATTCCACCTATAGCCGTATTGGTAGGATCAGTCTTGGTGCGAAAATTTTGATCCACCCAATTCTTCAATTCTGTTGTAACCCATTTCGCATACGGTCCACCGTGAGCATCGGGTGTGCTTTCGATTTTCCAGGGAGTGTATTCAGGATTTCTTTCGTCAGCATCATTGATTCCAATTACAATCGCCGTTGGTTTTCCATTTTCTGAAGCAGCGTTGATCACTTCATCAATTTGCCATTCAGGACCCATATTGGTGAGGTCATTGAACGACTGCTCACCATCCATCATATAAATGACGGGATATTTTTTAGAAGTGTCGGAATTGTATTCAGGAGGAACATAGATATGTAACTTTTTAAAACTATTTTGATAGTCAATAAATAGAGAATCCATTGAAACGGTGGGAGACGAAGTATCTTGAAGATTTTGATAATATGAATTTCTTCTTTGCTCTTCTTTCTTAAAATTGTAAAGTCGATACAATTGATAAAAACCATAACAGCTCAATCCAATGAAGAGTACAAAGAGTATTTTCTTTATCATTTTTCGAGGGTTTGTGATTGGACTTGTAAAATAGAAAACCATTGACAGAAAGTGAAATTCAGCAACAAATTCAGATTTCTTGAAAATTTTTTGAGGGCTATGCAGCTTTTTCTACGCTCATGTTCTTTATAAAGTGTGCAGCTGCTAATTCATACAAAGACTTAAAAAATTAAAATGAAATATTTAACAGCATTTCTGCTTATCGTAGTGTCTATCATGGCCTGCCAAGAACCCATTCAAGAAATGGATAACATTGTTGATACACCGGTTTTTGAACCACCTACCGAAGAAACCGACGGAGAATTTCATGGTGAGGTATTAGATAAAGATGGCAACGCAGTGGTAGGTGCATTGATTGAATACGAAGGGAGTAGCACATTTACCGATGCTGAAGGATCATTTGTTGTCAGTGGTCAAAAATTGTACAAGGATGGAAGTTTTTTCAAAGTCATGAAAGATGGATATTTCGATACTTCCAGAAAATTCTATCCTGATGAGAATGACAATAACAAATTTATCATCAGAATGATGAGACAAGAAAAGGTTGGCTCCATTGATGCTGCCGCTGGCGGACAAGTTAGCTTTAATGATGTGGAAATTGATTTTCCAACCGGCATTTACACAGACACCGATGGAAATATCTATGAAGAAGAAGTGGAAATATTTGCTGCTTATTTAGACCCAACATTGGAAGAGACTTTTGATCAAATGCCAGGCGACCTAACGGGGTTAGATGCGAATGGGAGAGTGCAAGGTTTGATTACGTATGGAATGGTTGTGGTGGAGCTGAAAGATGGTGAAGGGAACCAAATTCATTTGCCGGAAGGCGAACATGCCATACTATCAATGCCTGTTTCAGAAGAGCAGCTTTCCAATGCTCCAGCAACAATTCCTCTTTGGTATTTTGACGAGGATCATAGAACTTGGGTGGAAGAAGGTGAAGCGCAATTGGTAGGTGACACATACGTCGGAGAAGTCAGTCACTTTAGTTTTTGGAATTGTGATGCACCATTTCCGGTGGTAGAAATTTCAGGTACAATTTCCTCAAACATCAGGGGTGCCTCTTTTGGAAGACTTAAAATTACGGATACAACCACGGGATTTTGTGCCTTTGGTTATACGAGCGAAGGCGCTTTTTATTCTGGAAAGGTTCCTCAAAATAGACCTTTACTGTTGAGCGTATACGACGGATGCGGGAGTATTGTTGAAACTTTCGATATTGGTCCATTTAGTACAGATACAGATGAGGTTGATGTTTTTGTCGATGTTCCATTGAATAACTTTTCCATCTCTGGTAACATCACGCAATGTAACGGTGATGCAATATCTCTTGGATGGGCGGTAGTTAAAACCGATGAATTTGTATCCAGATCTGATATTAGTACAGATGGTTATTTCGAATTTACTTTCGAGAATTGTACGGTTGCGAATGTGTCTGTAATTGGAATTGATGCCGAAAATAATACACAGAGTAATGCCCTTTCAATAGTAACTGACGGAAGTCAGAATATTGGTACATTGAATGCCTGTGAGGAATATGTGCCATTCCAAAATATCATTATTTATGAAAATATCAATTGGGGATTTATGGACACGCTGGATGGTCTGTATCCATCTTATGTCACAAATGATCTGGGTAACATGACAGAATATACTGTCAGTATTCTCGATTGGTTCACTACAGTTACTACTGAATTAATTTTTGTGTACGATCCTAGTAATCCTGGCCAAGGAGAATACAGTGGGTTTAATATGATCCAAGGCTTTGAAATAGCGGGAACATGCGATGTATATTTCGATGAAGAAGGAGAATTAGAAAGAATTACCGACTTGAGTACTGAAATTACAGTAACGGATGAATCTCTATACCCAGGCAACATTGAGCATGTATATTTTGACCTCAACTTTTATGATTGAAAGCCAGCTCATACTAAAATTAAAAGAGAAGCAAGAATCAGCTTTCACCAAGTTGGTTCTTGCTACCTCGAACCATCTCAATGCAGTGGCAAAATTGTATCTGCCTGCGACGGAAGATGCAGAAGATATTTTGCAAGATGCCTACATTATTTGCTTTGAAAAGATTCATTCATTTAAAGGCAATGAGCCAAAAGCCTTTTATGCATGGATGAAAAAAATAACCATCAACCTCGCCCTTTCAAAACACAGGAATAAGTTGAGAAAATCCATGTCTCCTTGGGATGAAAGTCTGGAAGATATTGCCTTTGACTCAAGGATTCTGAGTGACCTTCAGCGCGACGATCTGATGAAACTTGTATTCGAACTACCCGAAGGTTACAGACAGGTTTTCGGACTGTTTGCTATCGAAGGATTTAATCATAGAGAAGTCGCCAACCAATTGGGTATAAAAGAAAGCACCTCAAGATCACAATTAATCAGAGCCAAAAGAACTTTGCAGAAAAAAATCAATCATCTTCAAAAATTGCATGTGAAATGAAAAATGAAGTAAAAAATTTATTTCAAGAGCATTTTGATGATTATCAATTGCCCATCGATCAACAAAAGTTGTTGGACGGAATTTCAGAGAAAAGGAAAAAGAAACGAAGACGAACTTTGTTGCTGTTGTTTCCTTGGTTGGGATTTTTAGCCTCGATATTCTTTGCAACGATCCAATGGAATCCACTGCATTCAAATGAAAATCGAACGTTGAACTTGGGAATTGCCTCTTTGAATGATGTTCATGTTTCCATGAATGTGGATGATAAAGTTGATCATGTTGCCGAGTATGAAAGTTTGCCATTGGTTAAAGAAGAAACTTTTGAGACCACCCAATCACAAACTGCAGATGGAAAGGAAGAGCATTTTACTACAATCAACGAAGTTTCGAAAACCCCTTCAAAGACCATTTTGCGCTTATCTGTCAATGATCAAGTTCATGAAAGCGTCACATCAACGGAGAAGTTTTTGGATGAACCAAGTGACCAATCAGTATTTAAGCAATCTTCTAGTGCGCGTAAAGAGATTGAGTTGTCGATGCCTCCATTGGTTGAAAATTTAGACGCGGTTGTCACATTGCCACGAATGACAGATAGACTAATTCATGAAGATAAAAGGGCCAAAGATGTATTGCATTTTGGTCGATTTCATCCGCCACTTGAGCCTGATCGTAAAATCAGATTTGAGTTTTTTGCAGGTTACCTGACTGGAAGTGTTGAAGATTTAGATGATGATTCTGATCTGTCTACCCAAAGAGAATCAGCCTTTCATCAGTTTGAGTCTCGTCAGGCCATGGTCTTAATTTCAAAGACAATTTTTAACAAAATTATGATTTCTTCAGGTCTGACATATACAGAAAACCGTCAGCAATTTTCTTGGTCTGGTCAATATTGGGTCGACGCAGAAGGAAATTTTGTTTCAGATGAATTTACAGCAGGCATCATCAATCAAGGTGCACTTTATCAAAGAGATCGGGAAGTTCTGAAATTGCAAAGAAGAAACATGTTGGACATTCCCATAGTGATACAGTATGCACACAAAATTGATCGTTTTGAAATAAAGACATTTGCAAATCTTTCCTTCAATGTTTGGAATCAGATCAATGGTTTTAATCTTGATGAAAATGCGATACCAAGAAATTTGTCAAACTACCCCCAGAAAATTAAACCAAGTTTCGGTGGTGGAATGGATGTATCTTTTGCATTGCATGATCGTATGTATTTGAGTGCAAGATTTTTGGTTCAGACTCGGAAGATTGACTATGGTTTTGCTAGGGAACAAATTTCAAATGTTGGTGCTCAATTGGGTGTGCAAGTTTTCCCATTTAGTAAATAGTCAAGGTCTGAAAATCTGACGCAATTGTATCCCATAATATTTCCTACTTTTGCAATGTGCAATATACGATCACAGCATATTCTACAGCCTTATTTTCAACTTGGATCAATGTTGAAGAACTAAACCTTTTGATAGATGCAGGAGATGGATTGGTCTCCGGTCTGATGCAGAAATCAAGGAAGGTAAAACATGCTTTTATTACCCACGCCGACAGGGATCATTTAAATGGGTTACCTCAATTTGTTCAATTAAACACGCGCGAAGATTTCCCAAAGATTTACTATCCTAAAAATTCAGGATCATTTCCTGCATTGGAAAACTTTCTGCTCAAATTCGATCCACATCTGAAGGGAGCCATTTGGACCGGAATTGAAGATGGTCACATTACTGAAATCAAGAAAGGGGTAGAAGTACACGCATTTCGAAATGAACACATACAAGTACCGGTTGGAACACATAAAAGTTTTGGTTATAAAGTCTTCGAGGTCAAGAAAAAACTCAAGCCTGAATTCCAAGAGTTGGACGGTGCTCAAATAAAACATGTCGTTAGCAAGCACGGCCGTGATCACATCACAGAACAAGTCAAAACAAATACCATTACTTTTTCTGGAGATACACCCGTTGATGATTATTCTAAATATGACCATTCGAAGATATTGGTCCATGAATGTACTTTTCTCAAACAGGAGAAAAATCCCAAACTTGAAGGTCGAGAGAACAAACACAGTATTGCTGAAGATGTGATCAAAATGGTATCTGAGATCAATGTTGAAAAGGTGATTTTGAATCACTTTTCGACGAGATACAAGAATCATGAGATAAACGCTGAAATTTTAAACTTGCTGGAAAAATATAAAATCGATATTCCCGTATATATAATATACCCAGGTGAGGTGAAAAGAGATATTTTAGGGAGCGATCCTTTCAATGCTTGATTGATCTTATTGGGTGGATTTTTAGTAGAGGTAATTAAAACCATTTCATTGTCAAAGTTCGGTCCGAGGTTTGTAATATTTTCTGTTGCATTGATGGTGCTGATTTTTGTTATTGCTCTATTTCAGGTTAGTAGATTTGTCGATGCTTTTCATAATTATTTCTACGACATGTATAGGCCTAACCCTGAGGTGTATACGCAGGAGCAGCTAGATGAGATTCTTTCAGAGTTTGAAACTCTTGATTTTGAAGAATTACCAGAGGAATACCTGGAAAAATCGAAGTCCAATCATAAAAAATATAAAAAGCACCTGGAAGATGCATCTTATTTGATTATTCAAAGAAATGATTTCTACAAAAAGATCGCCGGGAAGTTTAGAATCAGAGATTTTGTTTGTAAGGATAAATTCTACAAGGCTTGCTTGCTCGACAAGGAGAAAAATTTCTATTGGTTGATTGATAAAAAACTGTTGGAGGCTGTGATCAAACTGCTCAAGACCCTTGAAGAAAAGGAATTGAATAAAGACGCCCTTCGGATAACATATGGGCACCGTCACCCAGCCATGAATGAAAAGATAAAAGGGGCAAAACAAAGCAGGCATATTCATGGAGAGGCCATTGATATGGTCGTTGGAGATATTGATAACGACGGAAAATATTCATCGAAAGATAAAAAATTACTTATCGACATTCTTGAAAAAGAAATCATAAAAGACAAAGGTGGTATAGGTAAGTATCCAGGTACCCGCACTGTCCATATGGATACAAGAGGATACCGTGCACGATGGAATAGTTATTGAAGGCCAAAATTTTATCTATCTTGGTTTAGGATAGAATCTTAATGTATGCAACTAAGTATAATAAACAAATCAAAAGCCAAATCCTATATTCGGGCTCTTCCCAGTTATGATTTTGAATCTTCGTTAGATCTTGTTTTAACCCTATTTTTGATACATCCTTCCGATGATCGATTGATAGAAATGCATATTTACGAATTGCTTTCTGATACAGGCTTAAAAAGTTTGGATAATTTAGGCATTGAAGAGCTCGCTGAGCTTATTCATTATCTTAGCACATACAGACACCGGTACCCTACGCTGACCATTGATGAAGACAAGGAGAAACTTAGCTATCTCTTAATGGCTGCCATCAAAAGAGAAGATGTTATATTAATCATTGATGATGATGAAGTAATGAACCTTAGCAAGAAGGTCCGACTTACTGAAGATTCTACCATATGTTTTTTCAAAAGAGGTAAATTAGACTCAATAGATTTTAAAACACTTTAGTATGAGCTTGTTGGAGAAATTAATGGAGAGACTTGGTTGGCTTACCCAGTCAAATGAATCCGACTTTTATCAGAATCTTGCCATCAAGGATTTAATTTTTGATTGGTTCAACAATGAAGGACTTTCCATAAAAGAATTTGAAAATGAAATTCTAAATCCAAGCCTTCAATTGTTCAATCAGAAAGAATTTGTAGCTTCTCATATTGAAAGTAATTATAGCGAATATTTTGATGCCATGGCGATCGCGTATCTAGCTTCTGAAAAGCCAAAGCAAGAATATTTGGAATGCGTAATCAAATACAAACATGAAAACAGAAATAGAAACCTGTTGGATTTTTCTAGGATTAGGTACCGAGAATTGGCATCGCGTCCAGATTTGATGATGAAGTTTAAGACTGGCGAAAGTATTATCCGAGCAGCCAATGCGATACATTTTAAATATGACATTGTGGGTAATATGAATGCAATGGTCAGGGATTTGCAATTTGCAATGCAAAAGGATCATGAAGCGATTTTTAATCCACTCATTGATTATATCAGTCAACAAGACTTTTTGGAAAAGAGCTATATTTTGAACAACGCCATTCCTCCAAGCAATAATGTTGACAATAAATTTTCTGAAGCGTCTTTGGCTACATTGAAAGCAAAAGCTGAGTCCAGCATAGAAAATGATGAAAATACAAGCGTGACCAAAGAACTGGCCAAAGCTTATAAAGATGTGATTATTTACTATAAAGAGTTACCCGCTTTTAAGGAAACTGAGTTTAAGAAACAAAGGTTTATTGGACTTAAAAAATGTCCTGAAGTACTTGCCTTCTTACAAAACTTTGCTGACCAAAAAGAATCCATCATTGATCTTCATCTTGGAAATTTAAATTTGAACTATGTAGGTAGAAATGAAAAGAAATTTTTCACAGAATTTGCCAAAGCTTTGACCAAACAGCTGGTGGTATCTGATGGGAAATTAAAAAAATATTTAGCTCATGATTTTGCAAAAAATACTGAGCATATATTTGATGATTTAATGGTGCCGATCATTGAGCAATCACTAGACTCATTAGAAAACCCCGATAAAATCTTGGGTCTATTAGAACAAAAAATCTATCAAAAAAGAGAAAGAGCAGAAGGATTTTATGCTTTGAAGAAGCCATTAAATTTAGCAGGCCAAAATTCAAAGTACAAAGACAAGCCGACTTTGAGGAAAATATATCAAAGGAAATATTTTGGACCTTATGGTTTGGTCAATCCTGAAAACCCTTACATGAATATTATCCTATCAGATAAAAAGCATGGGGATGATGTGGTGGAAGATTTACAGCGCACATTAAATCAAGTTTATCCGACATCAGTCAAAAGTATATCCAAGCATGTTCAATGGTTGGCAAATATAACTTTCAATATTGACGGCAAGGATTACAAATTCACAAACGAAATCTTTTGGGAATTGAACAAGGTTTTTAAGGAGAAGGAAACTGGTTTGAGATTTGTTCCAGTCCCCATCTCAACTTTTTTTAGCAATGGACACACGTTTTTGAATTGTGCGTATGCGTTACTCAATTACAATGAATTTCAAGAATTTATAAATGTCTATTTACCGGAAGAGTTTCCTCAGCTTATTGGTAAAACCATCTTGAATGAAATTCAATATCAGAATACAACAGCCAAACCCTTGACGCCTGTGTCAATGAACTCCGAGGAAACTGAAGGAGAGTCTTTGTTTTTGAATGATCCGTCTTGGAAATGGTTTAAAGATAGCTATGTCGATAAGCTAGCTTCGAAGAATGAGTGGTATTCTTTGATGAATGTGATCATGAAATGTGAAGGCTCATCTAAAGTTAACAAAAAGTGGCTGGCTGAAATGGATGTGGCCATCAACACCATTGGTCAAGAAAGATACATCAGCGAACTAGGGTCAATGATGTCAGATTCGCTCAAAGAAGATTTTTGGTTTATAGAAGCATACAGGCAACCGGTGAAAGGCATTGTTTGGTCTTGTCAATCGATCGCAACGGAAGATGCGCTGTCAATCATAGTTTCGATCGTCAAAGCCGCTTATAAAAAGATACCGATGTATGGTCCAAGATCTGCCGCGGTGGGAAATCTTGGCCTAAATGCATTGGCGAGTTCGGGCAATGATTTGGCATTTGGTATGATGAACCTGATGAGAAATCGAAGCAAGTATCAGAGGTTTATCAAAGCCATAGATAAGTATCTGGAAAAATTTATGTCAGGCGTTGAAGGCGATGGTGAAATATTTGCGGATAAAAGTATACCTGATTTTGGATTTACCAATGGAGAAAAGAAAATTGAAGTCTCTAACAAATTTAGTGCTGTCTTCTTGATTAAAGAAAGAAAGCTATCGAAGCAATGGATGGTCAATGGTGAACTTCAGCGGTCAATGCCATCAGAGATAAAATCTGATTTCAAAGCTGAAGAGAAAGAAATAGCAGCAGAATTTAAACGCATCAACGCGGCCTTCAAGGATGTCAAAGCTCGGGTAAAAACTTTTTGGCTATATGATAGAGAATGGAAGCTTGAAGATTGGAAAAGTTATATTGTGCATCATCCACTCATAGGTGTATACGCTGATGATATGATTTGGATGGATATACAAAATGACCATTCATTCATTCTTTCTGATGGAAAATTTATTGATGTTGAAGGCAGAGAAGTTTCTTTGGCTTCAGATTCTAGGATTAAATTATGGCATCCTATTTTGGTGGAATCCGAAGAGGTCAATTCTTGGCAAACATACATCTATCAAAACAATATTAAACAGCCACTGAGGCAAGCATTCCGTGAGCACTATCCTTTTTCATCAACAGAATTGGAAGGAACGGATTCGATGAGATTTGCTCATCACTTTTTAAACTCAAGAAAGTTGATGGCCATTGCTCAATCGGCAGGCTGGATTTTTACCTACGCACATCAAGGTCAAAGTTGGCCAAGGAGATTTATCAAGCAGAAAAACATGACTGTTCACCTGCGGTGTGATTATCACGCTCAAGACTATGCCACACCTTCAAAGGAAATGTTTTTTACAGAAGGAAACACAACCAAGGTAGAATACGAAACGCCGAAAGACAGATTGCAACTATCGAGCATTCCTAAAACAACCTTGTCGGAATGTTGTCGGGACATTGATTTGTTTATTGCAACAACGAGTATTGCCAATGATCCAGAATTGTCGACTGAATCTGAAGATCAAAAAATGTATCGTGGAGATTTTCATAAATCGCATTTTTCAGACAATGCATCAGCTTCTATTAGAAAAGAAGTTATCCAAATCCTTTCGCCTGTCTTGAAAATTGCACCTTCCTTCGAGAAAAATTATATGATCATCGAAGGAAAATTGAACACCTATAGGATCAATTTAGGTAGTGGCTTCGCGCAGATAAAAGATAGTCAGAAACACATCAATTTGCTTCCTGATATAAAACCAATGAAAAGCAGCAAGAAGATTCAAGTTCCGATTGAGGATGATGAAACCTTGTACATCATTCTGGCCAAAGCCTTATTTCTTACGAAGGATGATAAAATCAAAGACGAGAAGATAAGGAGTATGTTGGTTTAACATTTTGAATTTAGATAGAAAGGGTTGGCTGCTTCTTGATGTAAGGAGAATAATTATTTTTACAATTCAATTTAATCCAACATCAATGAGAAAGATACTTGTACTTGCTTTCATTTTAATGGGCCTTTGTCTTCATGCTCAAAAGTTTTCAGGATACTTCGATCTTGAGTGGGATGAATCATCTGGTTTGCTGACCATGGAGATTCCCAATGATTTTTTAGGTCAACGGTTCCTGTATGTGAACAGTCTCACCACAGGTATCGGATCAAATGACATTGGTTTGGACAGGGGAAAGTTGGGTAAGCAAGCCGTGGTTTATTTTTATAAATCGGGAAACAAGGTTTTGTTGATGGAAGATAATTTGGAATTCCGTGCAGATACAGATAATGAACTTGAAGCCCTTTCTGTGAAAGAAGCATTTGCACAATCTGTCTTGCATGGTTTTACCATTGATCAAAAGAAAAGTGTAGCGGGTGGTCCGGTCCAAATTATTCTCAATGATTTTGTGCTTGCTGATGTATATGGTGTTACAACTGTTTTGTCAGAGAAAAAGCAAGGTGAGTATAGTTTTGATAAAACAAGAAGTGCAATTTATAAAGAAGGAATCCATGCTTTTCCAAAAAATGTGGAACTTGAGTCTATAATTACCGTCAAGGGAAAACCCAAAGGAGATTATATTAAATCGGTGAGTCCAAATCCTGAGTTGGTGACTATGCGTCAACATCATTCATTTATAGAATTACCAGACGACAAATACGAACCCCGTGAGTTTCATCCTGAGTCAGGCTTTTTCTATACTTCATATATGGACTATGCTTCTCCTATCGGAACGGATATGACCAAAAGGTTTATCATGAAACACAGATTGGAGAAGAAAAATCCAGACGCAGAGTACAGTGAAGCAGTTGAGCCGATCGTGTATTATCTTGATTCGGGATGCCCTGAACCTGTTCGTTCTGCTCTTCTTGAAGGAGCTAGATGGTGGAATCAGGCATTTGAAGCAGCAGGCTATAAGAATGCATTTCAGGTAGAGATTTTACCCGCTGATGCCCATCCATTGGACGTGAGATATAATGTTATTCAATGGGTTCATCGGAGTACACGTGGTTGGTCTTATGGTGGAAGCATCGCAGATCCCCGAACCGGTGAAATCATCAAAGGCCATGTTTCTTTGGGGTCATTGAGAGTGAGACAGGACTTTATGATTGCTCAAGGAATTTTATCATCCTTTGATGAAGGGAAAGATGACCCAAGGATGTTGGAGATGGCATTGGCAAGACTTCGACAATTGTCAGCACATGAGGTAGGACATACCATAGGTTTGGCGCACAATTTTGCTGCTTCCCACAACGATAGAGCATCTGTAATGGATTATCCTCATCCTTTAATTCAGGTGTTGCGAGATGATTTTGATTTTGCTTCAGCCTATGATGACAAAATAGGGGAGTGGGACAAAAGGGCAGTCATATATGGATACAGTTCTGTGCCAAAAGGCAAAAGAGCATCTCAATATTTATCCGAATTAATAAAGCAAAATCACGACGATGGATTTTTATTTATCACAGATCAAGATGCCCGACCTCAAGGTGGAGTGCACCCATATGCACATCTGTGGGACAATGGCAAGGATCCTGTAGATGAATTGGATAGAGTGATTGATTTAAGAAAAAGGGTTCTTGAGAATTTTGATCAAGGAGCCATTGCAGCAGGTACACCAAACAGTGAATTGGAAAAAGTTTTGGTCCCCGCTTTTCTAATGCATCGTTACCAGGTTGAAGCAGCGGTTAAGTTGATAGGAGGGACGGATTTCACATACAGCACCGTTGGCGATGATAGACATTCAATTCACCAAAGCATTGATATTGAAAAGCAGCAGTCTGCCTTACAGTCAATACTTGCTACCTTGTCATCTGATTTCTTGATCATTCCAGAAGAAATCATTCAATTGATCCCACCTCCTGCTTATGGATATGGAAGAACAAGAGAAAGTTTCAAAAATGTCACAGGTTCCGTTTTCGATCCTTTGGGAGCAGCGGAGGCATCAGCCAGTCACACCTTATCACTTTTATTAAACAAAGAAAGGTTAACTAGAATTTTGAGGGCTGAAAATGGCTTCGGATTGAATCAGTATTTAGATGAAGTTTACAACAGTTTACCACAGAAGACTGGGGCAAATCAACAAGTTGGGCTCATGCTCGAAAAATTATTTACCACTCAAATTCTCTATAATCTGACAGATAAAAAAATAGACAAGCAAGTGTTTGCCATCATGCATGCTTACCTTGAAAACCTGAGATCAAAAGTATGGGAGCCTTCTCAAACAGAGGGAAATCTTAAAGCGCACAATGCATACTTGATCCACCTATTAGATAGTTTCAAGGATCATCCAGAACAATTTAAAAGTCCTCCGGCACCCAGTTTACCACCCGGATCTCCAATAGGTTGTGGGCATCATTAATTTTAAAATTTGGACTAGGCAGGCAGCAATTGAGGTCCTATTCTTATCTAATTAATTGTAGTCAAAGGTTAGAACCTCCATATCTATCTAATCGTTTCCGCTTGTAATAGTGTGGGAGAACATCCCAAAGCCCCAAATCACCATTCTAAGAGAACTATCCGAGGATAGGACTATTAAAAATTTAGGTAATCTTGGGTGGTCTGAGACTTCAGGCTGCCCTTTATTATTTAACATCGGGATTGTGAAAATATTGCCCTTCGACTTGTGATTATCGCAGTCTCAGGGGGCATCCCTTCGGCTAGGCGATTATTAGCTGTTCTCTTTTTTATTACCTGTAAAGTCTTTGTGGATTATTTAGCTTTTCAAGAGCTCCATAGGAGGGATCTATTCATAGCTGAAAAAGCATACCCCGTAGGGGTTAAATGTGAATAGTAACGTGTTCAAAATGCCTGTGGTGTCTTTGTGGATTATTTAGCTTTTCAAGAGCTCCATAGGAGCGATCTATTCATAGCTGAAAAAGCATACCCCGTAGGGGTGAAATGTGAATAGATAACGTGTTCAAAATGCCTGTAATGTCTTTGTGGATTATTTAGCTTTACAAGAGCTCCATAGGAGCGATCTATTCATAGCTGAAAAAGCATACCCCGTAGGGGTGAAATGTGAATAGATAACGTGTTCAAAATGCCTGTAATGTCTTTGTGGATTATTTAGCTTTACAAGAGCTCCATAGGAGCGATCTATTCATAGCTGAAAAAGCATACCCCGTAGGGG
>JAHDDD010000053.1 GCA_020629535.1 Saprospiraceae bacterium | reverse complement strand
GTCATATCTCTCAAAAACGCGATTCTTCTCTATCCAACAACCTATGAAATCTGGCAGGTAATTCTACTTCAAGTTGAAGCAATCCATTGTTGATAGGATGTCGCATTTCCAATTTGGTGGCACATAAGTAGAGGCCTTTACCAAGTACGGTTTTTCTTCCTCTTTGATACTCTTTGTCTCCAACGATCAAATGACCTTCAAGATCAAGATGAATTCTGATTTGATGTGTTCTTCCAGTGAAAGGTCTGACCAACAGCATTGACAGATTCTCATAATTTCTGGAAGGCACGCATCGAAGTCTTTTGAATTTAGTCAATGCTTTTTTCCCTTCAATTCTATGAGAGATGCTTCCAATTCGGCTAGTCTTTCCGTGGACAATAGCAGTATACTCTTTCTTTATCCGTTCCTCTTCAAAAGCTTTGCCGATATTGATCAAACTTGCTTTGGTCTTCGCTAAAACGACAAGGCCTTTGGTTGGAACGTCAATCCTATGACAAGCAACTGGACGAGGTAATGCATCTTTCATTTTGTTGCCAATATTCTTATTTGCAACTGCATTCTCAACGGTCTTGTATCTGTTGCCGTTGACCGCTATGCCACCAGGCTTATTGATGACCAACATATATTCATCTTCATAAACCACAGGAAGGTCCATGTCTAGAACCTTGATCTCAGAAATTCCCGAACCAGTAAGTGAGATGTAATCTCCTTCTTCAAGGAATTCAGAGCCATCTGCTTCCATGCTGTTCAACTCTATTCGGCCATCGGCAAGAGCCTTTTTTGTGGCAGACTTACTTCCCAGAATTGGAAATGCATCCCCACAATAATCCACCAATCGAATTTTTTCATTCAAACGCCCTACCCGATGTTCTCGAACTTCTTTTTTTGAGCTTGACATAGTGCAAAGATAGAAAAGAGAAGCTGAGCAAGAAAAGGGATGAGAAAGAGACAATATCTGAATTTGAAAAAGGGTATTTTGCGGTCGAATTTTCAAAAGCGAACATGAACAAGATCGCCTCCATATTCATATGGTCATCCTTAATTTTCTTTTTAGGATTGACAGCCTGGGGAAGCTTAACCAGCTTGGAGGCCGACAATATTAGTCAAAAAGACAAGGTATTACACTTCATCGCCTATTTCGTGATCGCCTTACCTTTGACCGTCATAACCTTGGACAAGAAAAAATTTGGGCTATCCATTTTGATAGGATTTTCCTTTGGTTTAATGATGGAAATTTGTCAATACTTTACCCCTTCCAGAAGTTTAGACCCTTTGGATTTGGTCGCCAATCTTGCAGGTTCAATCGTTGGTGCATATTTTATCAAATTTCTTTTCAATAAAATAAGGGCCTACATCTACTAAAACGAAAAATAATGACAAGTAGATTGCAAACTCTCCAACTTGGTTTTTTTAAGTTTGAAATTAATCACATCTTCACAATACAATTTAAGAGCTAACGACCCACCCTCCAATTTTCTAATATTTTTCATTTCAACACCTACAATTTCAACCTAACAATCAATTGAAATGGAAAAATTGAGAATGTACATCCGTGAGAAAGCGAACAGCACTCATGTCCGTCTAGAAGGAAATCTTACCTTAATGGATGCGCTTGAATTTAAGTCAGCAATTCATTGGTATATTAAAGACAAAAACTTGTTCATAGATTTGACAAAGCTAAATCAAATGGACATCAATGGTTTGAATGGTTTGCTTACTGCCAAAATAATGTGTGATCATCACGCGATAGATTTAACTATTTTGGTTCAACATAGCAATCCACTATTTTCTGTATTGGAAAAAACCAAGTTCCAGAACCAACTGACCTTTAGAAATTCCATCAGAATGGAAGGAATGGTCGCCTGATGAGTCTTTGAATTTCAAGCTTTTATGAAGTTTTTCAATACAAAGGCTTCATTTAATACAAGGATTGTTAATTTGTGATATCCAAATGAATCACAAACTTGAGGTAACTAATTCACTTGAAAATCGAGCTTTATCATATTGGTAGTTTTCTTTTCTTCTTTATGTTCACAAATCCAGAATTGGAACAACACATAAAGACTATCAATGAATCAAATAATGATTCTGAAATTTTGGCGGCTTACGAACTGTTGAAAGACTCACCAGAACATCTTGATGTTCTCGAAACCGTCAATGATTATTGGAACAATCAACATATAGAACTACACTGGAACCAAAATCTGGAGTCTGAACTGCTAAAAATCGATGTTCAAGATCCCACGCAGACCATCCAAAAACACCGATCTGTTGTTCATGGTACCAATGAGGTATTGACCTTGCTGCTTTCTTTAAAATTAGTGCAACATCATATTATTAAGCTTGATGATCAGACTCAATTGTTGGAAATCATCACAAGATCCCGGCACAAGATTTTAGAATTGTGGCAACTTGCCCATGCCAGTCCGAATCTTGCAAAAAATAAATTGACCTCTCTGGTCGAACTCCAGGTAAATGAACAATACCTTTTAAGTCATCCAAGTTTCGTCAACCTAGTAGACCAATTTGGAATGACAAGGGAATTCATCTCAAATTTAGAACCTGAAATTTCAGAAATTTGCAAAGAAGTTGGAGTCAGAGATTATGCCTTTCCTTCTGTTCGTTATGAATATTTCGACTACGTAACCAAAAGTAGAATCATTAGACTTCTTGAGAATATTTATGACAATGCCGATTTTGATCTCGAATTTGCAGATCTGTTGATGGAGTCCCAACATTTACTCGGCTTTGAAATTAGAAACAAGGAGTACAAAAAGATCAGAAAAACCCCTATTCGCCTAAAGAAATTGATCAAACAAAACATCAAGTATCTTATCAGCGAACTTGACAACTCAGAAAATCCTCTTTTCGAAACGCTGCATGGCGGCTACATTTCCAACTAATTTTAAAGATTAGCACGACAATTCTCATATCAAAGAGCTGACTTTTCAATTGAGACTCTATGAGAATGTTATCTTTATGACGAGTGGTTCCTAGAAAGAACTCTCCTTTTAAAATGAGATGTAATATGAAACTTAACGCATTAAAAACGGCAGTCTTTGGGCTTGCCCTCTTGATGACCACAGCAGCTTTCTCGCAAATAGAAATAAGCGAATATTCTGCTTCAAACATGAACCAATTTGCTGACGAATTTCTCAAATTCGAAGACTTCATAGAGATACACAATACTTCAGATCAAACAGTCGACCTGGAAGATTGGGCTATTTCTGACAAATTGGACAATCCTCTCAAATGGCAATTCCCAGCTGGAGCAAGCATTGGACCGGACGAATACATGATAGTCTGGTGTTCTGGAAGAGATTTATTTGATGGTGAAGTATATCATACCAGTTTTAAATTGACTCAAACAAAAGAAAATGAGTTTGCAGTTGATCCTGGAGGAAATATTATCGAATCGACAGCTTTAGAAATCACCTTACTTGGACATTCAAGATGTAAAGTAGATGATCAATGGATGATCTGCCATGACCCTACCCCTCAAGAAGCGACGGAAGATGGTGCGGAAAGATACACAGCGTATACAGAGGAACCGTCTATCAGCCTGGGAGCAGGATTTTACGAAGGTCCTCAAACCGCAACAATTTCATGGGATGAAGAAGATGTCCAAATCCGATACTCATTAGATGGAAATATTCCAACCTTGAATGACCCAATTTACAATGAGGGTGATGTCATCACAATTGAAGAAACCACTGTCCTCAAAGCAAAAGCTTTCAGCCTTGATCCAAATAAAGACCATGGCAAGGTGGCTTTCGCAAGTTATTTTATCGATGATGAAATTTCTCTTCCGGTTTTTTCTATTGCTGCGAATCAGCTTCAGGACCTAGCCAATGGAGATGGAGAAATCAGGCCTATTGGTTCCATTGAATATTTTGACACAGAAGGAAGATTGATCGCTAGATCATATGGTGAATTGAATCGACACGGACAAGATTCATGGGTCAATCCACACAGATCTTTGGACTGGGTTTCAAGAGATGAGATGGGCTATTCACGAACGGTCAATGCAAAACTTTTCACATATTCTGATAGAGATGACTATCAACGTTTTATGGTAAGAGCATCTGGTGACGACAACTATCCTGCGACCCAGGATTATGTTCACGAAGGTAGCTGTCACATCAGAGATGAGTATGTACAACAACTTGCTTACAATGGAGAATTGAAACTTGATATTCGAGCCGTAGAAAGGGTCGTCGTATTTTTAAATGGTGATTACTGGGGCGTATACGGCCTCCGTGAAAGACCTGCTGATCATGATTATACCAGCGAATATTACGACCAAGATAAATTCAATCTGCATTACCTTTTGACTTGGGGAGAAACCTGGGCAGAATATGGTGGTGACGAAGCTTTTGCTGATTGGGAAGAACTCAGAGATTTCATTTTGACAGAAGACATGAGCATCGATGAGAACTATCAACATGTGAGAGACAAAATGCAAGTACTAGGGCTGATTGATTATATGATCATAAATCTTGTGGCCGTTTCTTCAGATTGGATGAATTACAATACTGGTTGGTGGCGTGGCCTGAATCCAGAAGGAGACCATAAAAAATGGGGCTATATCCTTTGGGATAATGATGCGACTTTCGATTATTACATCAATTACTCAGGTGTTCCAAATACAAATCCTGACGCAAGTCCATGCGATTTAGAAGATATTGCTGCCTTTATGGATCAATTTTTCGGCGGATTTGGAGGTGGTCCTGGAGGTGGTGGACCAAATGTCGAAATAGTAGACGCTGCGTCATGTGAAACAATTGAAAATCAAACCTCGCCTTATGCTTCAGATGACTTAGTATTCCAAGCAGTTGTCAACGATGATGGATGGTGTTGTGAGGAAGAATGGGATGCTGTCTGCGAAGATTTATATTCAGAATTTCAAGAACTGGGGCTCGATGATCCAACCACTTGTAATAGTATATTAAATGGATCAAGTCCCTATGAAGCAGATGATGCTACTTTTCAGGCTACCCTCTCTCTTTTCCCAGACTGTTGTGATAACTGGACCAACATCTGTAATACGGTGTACGAATCCATTGACGAAGGAGGTGGAAATGGAGGCTATGATCCTTCTGTGACCGACAATTTTGATGTGGGTAAGCACGAAAAGATTTTATTCAAGCTTATGAGAGAAAACCAGGATTTCGAACAATTATATCATTCAAGATGGGCTGACCTTCGAAACACAACATTCAATTGCGACCATATGCTTTCAACGTTAGACAGCATGTTGACTACCATTTTACCAGAGATGCCAAGACAAATTAATAGATGGGGCGGCAGCATGAACGAGTGGCAAAGCAATGTCGAAGATCTAAAAGACTTCGTCTCACAAAGATGCGATCTACTTGGTGGAGAAATCATGGATTGCTTTGAACTCAGCGGCCCATATCAATTGACCCTCCTTACCGAACCAGATAATGTGGGAGAAATAGATCTCAATACACTTGATATCGAAAATTTCCCTTGGACCGGAGAATATTATGGCAACATGGACAACTTAATTGAAGCGAATGTCAGAGCAGATAATTATGTCTTTTCACATTGGATAAGCACCGCAGGAAATACGATATTTCCAAACGATGAAGCTGATGAAGCCAAGATCAGATTGGTTGCCAACGATACTTTGATTGCTGTGTTCACAAATGATATCAGCAGTATCGAAAATGTAGATGATGTATTTGGCCTGAGCGTTTTCCCTTCTCCTACTTCAGGGGAAATAAATGTAAGTTTCCAATTGAACAATAACAATGATATCAACATTGATATATTTAACACCTTGGGTCAAAAGGTTACCAGACTTTTTCAGGGAAGAGCTATTGCAGGTTTGAACGAACAGACGTATGACCTAAAGCAATTTGGGTTGAGTCCAGGTTCTTACTATGTACAACTAAGCAGTGGTGATAAGGTCGCCAGCAGAAAGCTAACCTTGATACCATAAAATTGATCAAAACAAGCATTATATAAATGAGAGAGGCTGTAACTCCATGTGTTACAGCCTCTTCTTCTACACCTCGATTGATAAATTATATACTCCTTATATTCCAAATCCTACCAAGGCGTTGCATCATTGACAGAATTTTTATAAAATTTGTCCCATGAAGCAATAAATCCTTGAAGAAATAAGTTTTGCATTAACTTTCCGAAACAATACTTTCCTTTCCATTGTTTTCCTAAACATGACAATTATTTTTAATTTGTCGTCTTGTACATATTCGAAAAATCAAAAAACTTTACAAAAATGAAGATCTTTAAAAGTGTAATCCTTTTGTCTCTCATGACCGGATTCATACTATCTTGCTCAAACGCACCAAAAGGAGATAAAGCCGAAACTGGTGAAAAAGCTCCTGTAAAAGAGGCGCCTGCCGCTGCAAAAACAATGAATGTAAATACTGGCACTTCTGTTATAAAGTGGACCGGAAGCAAAGTGGCTGGTAATCATACTGGTACCTTAAAGTTGTCTGATGGCAAGGTAATGGTAGCCGATGGAAAAGTGACTGGTGGTAAATTCACCATTGACATGGGTTCGCTTGCCAATACAGATATGCCAGCAGCTGAAGGCGGAGATGATTTGGTCGCTCACCTGGCATCTGCAGATTTCTTTGATGTTGCAAACAATCCTACTTCATCTTTCGAGATTACCAAGGTGGTTGACTACAATGGTGACGATGGCGCCAACAGCATGGTATACGGAAATTTGACCTTGATGGGAGTAACCAAAGAAGTTGGTTTTAAAGCCAATATCAATGCTTCTGATAGTGGAGTGAATGTTACTACTCCTGATTTCACCATTGACAGAACAGATTTTGGATTGAAATATGGTTCTGCAAAATTCTTTGATGATCTAAAAGATAAAGCTATCAATGACAAAATCGGTTTGTCATTGAACATCAATACATAGATTAGATTTGTTCTGGTCGATTAAGCCCAATATGCTGAAAGCATATTGGGCTTTTTTATGTTATAAATAACTCAATTTTCAATGATTCAATTTTATCATTTGAAAAAGTAGATTTCATAAAAGTCAATCTGAATGGACATTCAGTTCAATTTTACAGCTCTTCGCAAACAGTATATTTTTCAATTAGCTCAAATTGCAAGATTATTATTGCATTTGAACTAAAATTTAGTTATTTTATATTCAGTTCTGAGAGGAACTCAAAATTATTGCCTAATTATTAAATTTGTTTTGCTATGATGAATGATCAAGTCAGGACGATTATGACCAAAGATCCGGTTGTGGTTAGTCCTAATCAGACAGTTGAAGAAGTCACATCAGTGATGGTCAACAATCAGTTACAACAATTACCTGTAGTACAGGATGGAAAACTGATGGGCATCATCACTTCTTATGATCTTTGGAAAATGACTGGCGATTCCAGCAAAACACCCTCAACACAGGTATCTGAGATTATGAATACGAACATTTTGAAGATCACTCCTTTGGATAAGGTCGGTACAGCAGCTGAACTTTTCATGGACAAAAGATTCAAAACCTTGCCTGTAGTAAATTTGAGAAATGAGTTAAAAGGTGTCGTTACTGCCTTTGATGTAATTCGTCATGCATTGGTAGACAAATATCCGAGACCTATTCTTTATGCTGATGTTGTTGAACAACATTGACCTTAAAACAAGGTATTTCTTTCTTCATAATTGAAGAAAGAAATACTTGTTTTAAAACGCCATCCTCTCCTCCCTTATTTATCTTTCGGCTTGATTCAAGCCTAAAGTTATGTACAAGCCAATGAGCGACCTCCCTTCGACGATCAATGCTTCCTCCATTTTAAAAAGACTGGTCCAGAGTCTTATATTCAGATTTGCACATGCTGTCGACGGCCTGAATGAGAACGACTTCTTATTTCGACCGACAGAAGAAAGCATGTCTATGCACGAATTGCTCAATCATCTTTACTCTCTTATGAGGTGGTCAGCAGCAAGCTTTGATCTAAAATTTGATAGCGTCGATAGAAGTGATGCCAAAGAACTTATCAAGGGATTTATGACCATTTCGGAATCACTAGAACATCATCTCGATAAAATCAATGATGAAGACCTAAAAGAAGTCAAGATATACCTGAAAAGAGAAGATAAACACTACCCTTTTTGGTTTTTAATAAATGGACCACTTGCAGACGCATTGACCCACATTGGCCAAATTCTAACATGGAGAAGAACGAATGGAAACCCTTGCAAAAAAGTAAGTCCTTTTACGGGCAAAGCTTATTAAATAAAAAAGACTGCAAAAATGCAGTCTCTATATAAATTAGTTTTGTTCGAAAGTTGCTGTTTTCCGGGCTATGCTATTATAGTCGTTAGCTGGTCAAACTTACGTATTCTTTATCACCATTTCAACTAATCTAGGGCAAATTCAAATTAAATTTATTATTAATGTAATCTAATGAGCAAAAACACTGCACCGAAAGCAGTAGCAATCAAAATAAATTTTCTAAAAAATTGCTCCCCAAACAGAGCCACTAATTTTACACCCAAATAAAATCCGAAAAACACAGCAGGAATCAGAACCAAATTCGTTTTGATTGTCTCGACATTGATCGTTTGCCAACTAAATATGTGGAATGGTAATTTAACCACATTAATGATCATAAATAACCAAGCCGCTGTGCCAATAAACTGGTTTTTGGGGATTTTTGATGATAAGAAATATAGGCTCGAAAATGCTCCCGCTAGATTGCCAATCATTGTAGTGAATCCAGCTCCAATGCCCATTAACTTTGGAAATATAGGATTTCCAACAAGATCAATATTTTGATTTCTTTCCCACAAAAACATCATCACCACACTCAACAAGATGATAATAATCAATGCATACAAGAATTCTTTTTCAGGGATATTTTTACCAAAATAAACGGCCAGTAAAACTCCTATGATTACCCAAGGTAAAAATCGAAACAGCAAGGGCCATTGAACATGGCGTTTATAATATCTCACGGCCAAAATATCTCCAACAATCAACATCGGTACAATGATGCCAGTCGATGCCCTAGCTCCAAAGACAAATGCCATGGAACCTACCACCAAAGCAAAAATTCCTTTCACTCCAGCCTTCGAAATTCCGATGACAAGGCTAGCAAAAATCGCAATCACAAGATGCAGTGGTTCTGACAATAATTGACTCAACATATAGAGACAAACTTAAGCCAAGTTTCGAAACATTGAGTCAGTAATAAAGTTTATATTACAGAAGTATGGAAATGGAAAAGTTAAGTCAACAACTCAGCCAAGATTTAATGCTAAACACCATTGCAGAAGCAATTGAGGCGATCAAAAAAGGAGAAATTATCATCATTGTCGATGATGAAGACAGAGAAAATGAAGGAGACTTTGTCTGCGCTGCAGAATGCGTAACTCCTGAAATCATAAATTTCATGGCTATGCATGGCAGAGGTTTGATTTGTACTCCGGTAACTTTACAGAAAGCAACCCAGTTGGAGCTCAATCCAATGGTCGAGAAAAATACTGATATCCATGGTACAGCATTTACTGTATCCATCGATTATAAGTTGAAAGGATGTACAACTGGCATTTCTGCCTATGACCGAGCCACAGGAATCAAAGCGCTGTTCGATGCTGACACAAAAGCTGAACATTATGCAAGACCAGGCCATATTTTTCCTTTGATTGCAAAAGAGGGAGGTGTGCTGAGGAGAACAGGACATACAGAAGCCATCGTTGATTTAGCCAAGATGGCAGGTTATGAACCAGCAGGTGTGTTGGTAGAAATACTCAATCCCGATGGAAGCATGGCCAGACTTCCGCAATTGTTTGAAATTGCAAAGAAATTTGATTTGAAGATTATCACGATCAAAGATCTTGTTGCCTACCGCATGAAGCAAGAACGCTTGGTATCCAAACTAAAAGTCGCAGAAATAGACACTAAATACGGTCCATTTGAATTGATAGCATACCAGGAAAACAACAATGGGAAAATCCACATTGTCATGAAAAAAGGCTCTTGGACCGAAGACGATGTTGTATTAACTCGTGTCCAATCTGGTTCGAGTGCCTCGGACTTGGTTGCTCTTCTGCACAAGGATACTTCAGAATTTTTTGATAAAACACTTAAAACAATCGCTGAAAACGGCTCCGGTGTTGTTGTATTGATACGGAAGGACGAGGAAATATCGGTACTTGATATTTTCGACCTCATTAATCAGCAAACCAAGAAGAAAAGAAGGTTCAATCCATATCCGAAGCCAAAAAGCGGCGATGCACACAAGGATATAGGTATTGGTGCACAAATTCTCAATGATCTAGGTATTAGAAAGATCAATCTTCTCACCAACAATCCAAGAAAACCAGTAGGTCTAGAAGGTTATAACATCAAAATCGTAGAAAATACACCTATTTCATAGGCATAATTCACTTATAACATTAATCTTGCTTGTAACCCTTAACTAACTGATTATCAATCACAAAACATTTTTCGTAGGGTTTTTGTAGAGCTTGTATAGGATTCATGTATACCTCTACCCTATGCTTCCATGGTGAATAAGGAATATCTTTGAATCGAACTATAAGTAAATTAACAGGTTGTATTAAGGCTAGCTCCTAGTGAGCTAGTTTTTTTTGGCTCAGATTCCGCACCTTTTTTGGCTAATTTTTTGCATTCAACACCGCATCCTTTCCCTTAATACCAAGCCATTTTTCATTCTTACCACAGCACTTCTTTTGTAGTATTAGACACATTTATTATTTTGAAATATGAAAGTTTCTGTTCATCCACATTTTAAAGACTACAAGCTTGGTTTCCTTGATTTATTACTAAGCTTTGGTGATGACCGGACAGCCAAGGAGAATCTGTTGACTTTTGCAGAACAGTTTTATTCAATTACCTCTCCTACTGATTTTTGCTTCTCTTTTGGACAAAGTTGCTACACTTATAAATATGACAAGAAAGCATTAAAACAAGAATCTAATGGCTTTTGTGAGCTTCTTCTGAACCATGAGCCGGGCTTGATAGAAGATAAAAAACTGCTTAGATCTCTGCATGTCTCAAAAGATGAGTACAGTTATTTTTTTGCATTTGGTCCAGGCTCTACTATAATGTGCAGCTTTGCCAATAAGCTTGACTTAGAAGAAGAAAAAATCATTTCTGAAACTTGTAAAAAATATGGTATTCTTCTAAAAGCAAGAAAAACGGTGTCTGACATCAATATTACTTCCTTAGAAGAAGAAGCAAACAAACTCGAAGAAAGAGAAGCGTTGCTTGACTCTATTCTAAATAGCAGCCACGATTCCGTAGTTGCATTTGACAAATCGTATAAAGTTATTGCCTTTAACCAACACGCAAGAGCTCGATTGAAGAATACTCCAAATGCAAAAATTGGAATGCACTTTCAGGACATTCTTGGAAAGAAGAAATTCGAAGCCTTGGTATCTGAACATTTGAACTTTGTTCTCGAAGGCGAATCGAGATATTTTCAAAATGTAACCAAGGATGAAAAGTTCTTTCACATTTCGTTACATCCTTTGAAATCAAAAGATGGGGAAACGACTGGGTTTATTGAAGTCAGTCGGGACATCACAGACTTATCTCTACAAAATAGAAATCTTGCTCAAAGTAAAGCTTTGTTGCAATCTGTTTTAGATTCTGCAGGTGCAGGCATTTATGCCATCAATCAAGATCTAGAAATCATTGCCATAAATAAACAAGCAGTAGCAGATTTCAAAAGAGAAGTCAATATTGATTTACAACTAGGAGATTCATTGAAAAATGTGGTTGATGAAAAAACCTTAAAGAGATGGCAAGACACATACTTCGATCAGGTTTTCAAAGGAAGTTCTTTAAACTATACAGGAGCAAATATAAACAACAAAGAATTTGTCTCTAATGATTACAGTCCGGTAAAAGATGAAGATGGAAAAATAATTGGATGTTTAGAAATTTCTCAAAATATCACAGAAAGGGTTGAATTTGAGAAAAAACTTGTTCGAAAAGAAGCGGACTATAAGTCTGTAGTAAATTCTACTCCGACAGGCATTGCCAAACTCGATCCAGAAGGACAGTTCCTGTATATGAACAATAGAGCAAAAAAGATAATCCTTCCTTCCAATGTATCTTCAACATCATTAGCTGATATATTAGCTGAAGAGGATAATGACCTTTTCAGAAAGAAAATCCATGAAGTACAGATTACTAAATCGGAGCGAGAGATCACATTAAAGATTTCAACTCAAAAAGGGATTAAAATCATTCAGGGTATTTTGAGTTATCTAGATGACCAGAAAAACGAAAATGCCTCTCTCTTATTTGCCTTTAACGATGTCACAGAACAACACATTGCTAAAGATCGATTGACAGAAAGTGAATCTACTTTAAAGGCAATCATTGAAAATAGTCCAGATTCCATTTTGTTCGTTGACCGAAATATGGTCGTGAAGATGATCAACAATGTAGCGGAGAGAACAATCAAGAAAATGGACGGCAGTTCCATACAAGTTGGTGAAAAATTCATGCAACGAACAGATTCTGAGCATCAACTCGTATTCAAACTTCTGAAAGAGGCGTTGGATGGAAACAGTAGAATTGTTGAACTTGAACAGAAGCATGGCGACAAACTAAAATTCTTTGAGCTTATATTCCAACCTGTTTATGATATCAATAATGAAATCATCGGAGCGATGAGCATTGGGAAAGATATCAGCAACCTGAAGAACAAGGAATTAGAATTGGTAAAGAGTGAGCAGAAATATAGAGGAATCATTGAAAACTCACCTTCCGGCATTAGTATTATTGCCAAAGATGGAACCAACCTCTTTTTATCACCAAGAAGTGCTGAGATTCATGGCTACACACAAGAACAAAGAATTGGCCAATCAAGTTTCGCTCTAATCCATGAAGACTTTGCAGATGAAGCTGCTTTATTCTTAAAGAAGGTTTTAGAAGATGGAGAAACAGTAAAAGCGACTATAAAGACCAAGCACATAGATGGTCATACCGTTTGGATTGAAGGCATTGCATCTCCGGTCTTCGACGATAAGGGCCAGCCTGATGCTTTCTATTTCATTTACAATGATGTAACGCAGCAGATCGAGGCTGAAAAGACCATTGAAGAAAGTCAAAGAAAACTAGTAGCAACCCAACGGTTGTATGCGACAATGTATGAAAATATGTTTGACGCTATTTTCATTTATGATCTTGATGCAGAGCAAATCATTGATTGTAATACAGCTGCTCAGGAGTTGATGGAATTAGATAAAGATGAGTTAAAGAAATTGAAGTTTTCTAATTTGATACCAGAAAAATCACTTCATTTTCCAGGTGAAAATTTGAGAGGAAAATTTGACTCCGTCAAAAAAGAATTATCTTCTACAAGATCAACAACTGTAAGATTACCTCTAAACAAACCGAATGGTGGAGAATTGGTTTGTGTCGTAAACATGATTAAAACCAGTGCCCTAAATAATAAGGTTTTTCTCATTGTGCACAATATTACTGAGGAAACAAAAGCAAATATCCGACTGGAAAATGTGTACAAACAAAGTAAAGAACGTAATGCCGTATACGAAGCCTTGATTAGTAATTCATCTGATGCTATTGACATTCTTGAAATTGAAGAAAAAGATGGAACTTGGATAAATCCACAAGTAATTGTGAGGAATGGCAAGATGAAGGAAATCTTCAATCACAATGATGATGCAATTGTACTCAAAGAAGAATTGAGTAAAATATGGAATGAGGTGCAGGCCGATGGAAAATCTGGTGAAGAATTTTATGAAAATTACATGGAGGTTCTCAAAACAAAAAACATCATAAAGGCTAATTGGCGATTTAAAACCAATGAAGAAAATTACCGCGATGTAAGAACTATTTGTCAATTGCTCAACATTGAAGACAAATTAATTTTGATAAGAAACTTTACCGATGTAACCCAGAAACTCAAACAAGAAAAAGAAATAAGCAAAAGAAATAAGATTTATGAATCTCTGGTCGCAAATTCATTTGATGCCATCGATATCATAGAATACGACATAAATGAACAAGGCAATGCATCTGAGAATGGAAGAGTTTTGGCTAGAAACGAAAATATGCATGCACTTCTGCAAGATCCACAAAAATGCTATGATAAGATTGAGCATTATGAAGGTCTTCTGCCCGAAACACAATTCAATGGAACAAATTCTGAAGACCTTTTTAAAGATGTGATTGTTCAAGTTTTAAAATTTGGTGGATCGCAAGATGAAATTCAAATGATCTTGAATGGTAAAGTCTGTGACTTTGAAACGTCACATTTATTTAGAGAGATTGAGGGTAATTTCTACTTGCTAAGGAATTTTAGAAATATTTCAGAAAGGAAGAAGCAACAAGAAATTATAGCCAATCAGATTGAAACATTAAACGAAAAAAATGACGAATTAGAAAAATACATTGATTCTAATTTACAGCTTGAGAACTTTGCATATATCGCATCACATGATTTAAAGGCACCTTTGAGAACTGTCTCAAGTTTTGCATATCTGCTAAAGCAAAAAGCCTATGAAGGACTTGATGACAAGAGTAAGGGCTTCCTTGACATTGTATTGAAGAGCTCAAATTCAATGCAATTATTGATAGATGATCTTTTGGCATTTAGCCGTGTCAATACGCAAAAACTAAAATTTGTTTCACTCGATTTTCAAGAGATATTAAAGAGAATCATTCTACAACTGAACACAAGTATTGTTGAAACAAATGCTCAAATTCATATAGATAAAATGCCCCCTGAAGTAATAGCGGATGAGAGCATGATGATCCAGATTTTCCAAAACCTATTAAACAATGCTATAAAATTTAGACCTGAAAATAAAAACCCACATATAGAGGTCAAGGTAAAAGAGCTTGACAAATACTGGCAATTTACAGTGTCTGACAATGGAATTGGAATCAAAAAAGAAAGCCAAGCTAAGATTTTCCAAATTTTCGAAAAGCTACATAGCAATGATACATTTGAGGGAACTGGCCTTGGATTAACCATTTGTAAGAAGATCGTGGAGCACCATGAAGGTCAAATTTGGGTGGAATCAGAAGAAGGTGTCGGAAGTACATTCTACTTCACACTTTCCAAGAATCTATCAGTAAATGAATTAAATGCCTAATCATATGGAAATAATTGTAGATTTGTGTAGAGCATTTGTATCTGCTGCCTGGAATGACTTTCACGCTTTTTGCAGTCTTATTAAATAATTACCAGGAGTACCCATGAATCAATTGAAGAAGAAAAGAATATTATTAATAGAAGATAATCCAGGCGACATCAAGCTATTTGAAGAGGCTATTATCTCAGAGGAGATAAATGTCAACCTTGACATTGTGGAAGACGGAGAGAAAGCCATTCAATATTATGAAGACTGTAAAGCCAGTGGTTTCGAAGAAGCACCAAATCTGATTATTTCAGATTTAAACATTCCAAAAATCAATGGAATGGAGGTGATAAAAACCTACAAATCAGATCCAATATTCAAAGCAATTCCGATCATCGTATTAAGTACATCAAATCTTGATTCAGACATCAAAGAATGTTATTCAAGCGGAGTCAATGCATTTCTGGTCAAACCAATTGGCATAGATGAGTTCTTTGATCTTGTGAGTTTAATCGATTCATTTTGGTTGCAAAAAGTTCATCTCAGTAACCTTCCTTAAATTTAGTG
>JAHDDD010000052.1 GCA_020629535.1 Saprospiraceae bacterium | reverse complement strand
CAATGAGACAATGAGGCAATGAGACAATGAGGCAATGAGACAATGAGGCAATGAGGCAATGGGTCAATTAGTCAATTGGTCAGTATTGGTCAGTTTGCCAATTTGGCAATGAGGCAATTGGATGAGGAAACTGAAAACTGACGACTCGCACTCACTACTAACGACTCACCACTCACTACTATAAATCCTCACCCCAACGATAAGTGTTGTGATCAAGATCGAGATGATCGATGACTCTGTCGACCACTGTGTCGACAGCTTCTTCGATGGTAGTAGGTTTGGAATAGAATGAAGGGATGGCAGGAAGAATGATACCACCAGCCAATGTGACGAGTTTCATGTTTTCTATGTGGATGAGACTTAATGGAGTTTCACGGGATACCAGTATGAGTTTTCTTCTTTCTTTAAGAATGACATCTGCTGATCGAGACATAAGATCATCTGAAACTCCATGTGCAATTCTTCCAAGTACACCCATGGAGCAAGGGATGACAACCATGTATTTATAGCCAGCAGAACCTGATGCGAAAGGTGCATAGAAATCTTTCTTGTCATAGATTTTAAAAGGGACTTCTTTTTTTTCGAATGGACCTATTTCTATTTCCCAATTGATTTTGGCGTTGTCGCTCATGATGATTCCCACTTCGATATTCTCGAAGGCGGAAAGTTTAGCAATTAATCTTTGTGCATAAATTGAACCGCTAGAACCGGCGATGGCCAATACAATTTTCTTGGTCTTCTGCATGAAGAGTAAACAGCGTTTGGATGCAAAGGTTTACAATACTTCTGCTACAACAAAAATGCTTCCAATTATACAGACGATATCATTCTTTGTTGCTTTCGTTTTGGCTGCTGCCAATCCTTTTCTTACAGATGAATAAGAATGACCATGTAGATCAAAGGTATTGGCTTTTTGGGACAGTAGTTTTGCATCTAGTCCCCTTGGGATATTGGCTTTAACAAAATAGTAGCTTGCTTCTTTAGGAAGTAGTTTGAATATTTTATCATGTGATTTATCATTGACCATTCCAAGAACAATGTGCAAGTGATTGTACTTCGCTTTATGTAAGAAATTCAAGAACTGATGAATACCATCTTCGTTGTGAGCAGAGTCAGCGATGATCAATGGGTTTTTCCCGAGGGTTTGCATTCGACCCATATATTTCCAATCGCTGAGTTCTTGATCTATTCCTTTTGTAAGTTTTTTAAAGTTGAAGATGGGCAGATTGATTAAACTAATTGCAGCCAAGGCAGTTCTAAAGTTTAATCTTTGATATTCTGTCAAGTTAGAAAATCGAAGATCTACATTTTGCTTTCCAACTGAAAACTCAATTTGTTTTTTGTCATGGGACTGGAATGTAATCAACTTATCTGCACGATAAAGTTTTGCTTTTTTTTGCTTAGCCTTTTTAACAAAAACGCTGTGCACTTCCTTTTGATACTGTCCAATGACAACTGGGGTTTGGGGTTTGATGATCCCTGCTTTTTCTGTGGCGATTTTTTTGAGCGTATTACCTAGCATAGCTTGATGGTCGAAACCTATATTGGTAATGACAGACAGGAGTGGATTTATAACATTGGTAGAATCAAGTCTTCCCCCAAGCCCAGTTTCTATGATGGCGATATCGACATCATATTCGGCGAAAGCCTGAAAAGCCATCGCTACAGTCAGTTCAAAAAATGAGGCTTTGATAGGAAGTTTACTTGCAATAAAATGATTGGTAAACCTTTTGATGAACGATTTAGAAATCAGTTGTTTGTTGATCTTGATTCTTTCTCGAAAGTCTTTATAGTGCGGGGAAGTGTAAAGACCAACTTTCAAACCATGCATTGACAGCATAGCGCTGATGTAATGTGCAACGGAACCTTTTCCATTTGTGCCTGCTATATGAATGGAATGAAATTTTTTCTGAGGCTGGTCAAGCCATTTGCATAGCGCTTTGATGTTGTTTAGGTCTTTTTTGAATGCCTTGTTACCTACTCTTTGGTACATAGGTAATTGTGCATATAGATACTTTAAAACGTCATCATATTTGGTAATTGGTTTCAATGATTTTGGCTTTGTTAAAGTTTTAAACTGACAAATTTTATCAAAAATGAGGAGGTATGAGCAGGAATTAAAAACAAAACTTGATTTTACAATGTTTTGAGTGTAATTTGAAGAAGGCTTTTAATGAAAATGTAGTTTTAGGTAACTACAATCATTTTTAAGAGAACAATTTCAATAAAAAATCCTGTTATGATCATTTTCACAATAGCAATCCTTGTATTACTCATCTCGTTTTCTTTCAAGTATAATTCTGTAAATACACGATCAAAGAGTTAGTGCAATAAAAAACCCCGGTTTTTATACCAGGGCTGAAAGTTTGTTTAACGTTTGTATGTTACTTGAAAACAGAGGCTTTTCTAAATTGCTTTACCAATAGGTAGTACACCATAGCTCTGTACTTATTTCTGTTTTTTGAACCCATTGTTTTCATAACAGCGGCGATACCCTCGTCCAATTTTGGTGTATCTTTCAGACCAAGTTTTTTGATCAAAAAGTTCTTCTTAATTCTGTCTAACTCTTTGGGGTCACTACCTGCTACTTTTGAAGCATCAGCTCTGTACAAAGAAGGACCGCATGCTTTCGCAACAGCTCTTAAGAGTTTGCCATCGTACTTTACTTTTAGTTTGTCAAACTCTTTTTCGTACTTAGCTATGCATTCATCGAATTTGCTCATTATATAAATTTTAGATTACAAAAAATTTTACCAAAAACTTAGACAAATATATATAAGAAAAATTACTAATGAGTTTTATGTATTATAATTTTTTGGATATAAAATATTCTTTTATTAGATGATTTTAAAGGAGTACCTTTCGATTCAAATTCTAGATCACTAAATGAACATTGAAGAAAAGGAAAAAATTGAAATTGAGTTTTGGAAAAATGCTCGACATGAAAATCCATCTGAATTTTCTGTTCATAGTTTTTTATCAAAGACATTGCAGCTTCAGACCTTCCATAAAAAAATTCACAAACGCATACAGTTCATCAGGAATAGTAAGAATGTACTAGAGTTGGGTTCAGGACAAGGTTGGGCATCCTGTTTTTTAAAGAAGTGGTTTCTTCCACATTCAAAGTTTACTGTTACTGATATTAGTCCATATGCTATTGCATCAGTAAAGTATTGGGAGGAAATTTATGATATAAAGATCGATGAAACGCATGCATGTAAAAGTTACCAATTGCCTTTTGATGATAACAGCTTTGATTTGATTTTTTGTTATGCTGCGGCACATCATTTTGTAAAAATTGAAGAGACATTGAATGAGGTGAAGAGGGTATTAAAGAAAAACGGAAGTTGCATTTTCTTTTACGAACCAACATCTTCAAAGTTATTTTACAAATTACATATGAAATATGTGAACAGCTTAGATCCATCCACACCAGAAGATGTATTGATTCCTGCTGAGATGGAAAAAATAGCCAACAGAGTGGGACTTACGTATTATCATTTTTATGATGTAGAATCACAACATATCAGAAGTTTGTTCTTAGGTTTTTATTTCAAGTTTATTTCCACCTTTGGTTTTTTAAAAAGGATATTACCATCATCATCAGATTTTGTTTTTGTAAATGAAGATTAAGGACATTATCATTTATCCGGTTAAAGGAATGGCAGGAATTTCTGTGCCAAGTGCGATGACCACCAATCGAGGCTTCCAACACGACAGGACATGGATGTTGGTCAATGCAGAAGGAAAATTCATCACTCAACGGGAGTATGCTTCAATGGCACTATTTAAGACAAAGATTGATTCGTCTGAATTGGTTGTTGAATTTGAAGGAGATGAAATATCTATTCCGTTAGTACCTTCTAACTCATCAAAGCAGAGAGTAAAAGTTTGGCGTCATATTTTTGATGCTACGTTGGTCTCGGATCATGTTGATCAATGGTTCTCAAACAAACTCAATATGGAATGTAGAATGGTGTATATGGGACCCGATGATAAGCGGCATAAATCATTGATTAAGGCACCAAGAAAAACTGAGCTTAGTTTTGCTGATGGATATCCGTATTTGATTATAGGTACTGCAAGTTTTGATGGACTTCAGTCAAAATTAGAAGAACCAATAGCCATCAATAGATTTCGAGCCAATATTATCATCGAAACAACAGATCCACATTGTGAAGAAAGGTGGGATTTTATTGAAGTAGGAGGAGCGGTACTGAAGATGATAAAACCCTGTGCCAGATGTCCTGTTGTAAATATCAATCAAGAAACGGGAGAAAGTACAAAGAGTGTTTTGAAAACATTGAGCACCTATCGAAAAATGAGTTCTAAGGTATATTTTGGGATGAATACTGTCTCCATAGAAGATGGAGAAATTAAAGTAGGTGATTTTGTATTGGTCAATGGCAGATAATCAGAAACCTATGCTTCTATTTTGGCTTTACTGAAATGACTTCCCCAACCTTTATGCATTTCTGCAATGGTTTCATTTGTCCAGTTTTCGCAACTTTCCTGAAGGTATTTGAAATCATCTGATTGGTAGGCTTTACCAAATTTCAATTTGACTGGAGTTGTGAGTTTCCAATACTGATAAAAGAATTGCTGGAATAGACCACGATCTTTCCACATATCCCATTTTGTTTTATACTCTAGAGTTACCGGCACCACAGGCAGATCATTTTCAGCTGCTTCTACAAAAGTACCTGGTCGATAAGGCATGGTTCTTAATTGATCGTTTGTTGTGCCTTCTGGATATACCAATACATTAAGTCCATTTTTCACTGTGTCGACAAATGCTTTTCTGGTGGCCTTTCTGGAATCTTTGCTATCTCTTTTGACGTATATGATTCCCGTTAGTTCTGCTCCTTTATTGAGAAAAGGGTAGTCAGCTACTTCTGCTTTGGCGATCACATAGGCATCAAGGTATCTCAATAAGATAACAGGATCAGAAAAGGATCGGTGATTGCATAAGTAAAGTGCTGGTTCATTGTGCGGTTCTCCTTCTTTTTCGATTCGTATTCCAAGAATCGGAATGATCAGTCGAATATACATCCGACGGAGTTTGTATGCGTTCTTTGCGTTGTGTTTGACTATGCGCAATGATGTTAGAATAATATAGCCTAATACAAAGATGGCTATAGGAGGCAATACAAGAATTGCTCTCAATAGAGCTAGAAAGAATCCGGGAATACGAAGCAAGTTCATTTCCTATGTAGCTTCTGGCTTCATCTGTGGAAAGAATAGAACATCTTGAATAGAAGGTTGGTTTGTCATGATCATTGACAATCTGTCCATACCAATGCCAATACCTACGGTTGGAGGCATTCCATATTCAAGGGCACGAAGAAAATCTTCATCTAAGACCATGGCTTCATCGTCACCTCTCTTGCCCAATTCCAATTGTTCTTCAAACCTTGCTCTTTGATCGATTGGATCATTGAGCTCAGAGAAACCATTGCAAATTTCTTTTCCATTGCAAATGGCTTCGAATCTTTCTACGAGTCCCTCTTTTGATCTGTGTTTTTTCGCAAGTGGAGACATCTCTACCGGATAGTCAGTAATGAATGTTGGTTGGATTAAATGACTTTCACATTTTTCACCAAAAATTTCATCAATGATTTTTCCGCGACCCATGCTTTTGTCTACTTCCACATGGATGGATTTAGCAAAGGCAAACATCTGTTCTTCGGTCATGTTGCTAATATCGGTACCAGTGAAATGTTCAATGGCTTCATACATGGTGTATCGTTTCCAAGGTCTTTTAAAGTTGATCAAATTCTCACCAACTTGAACTTCCGTGGTACCATAAAGATCCATGGCAATTTTTTCCATCAACTCCTCCGTCATTGACATCATCCATTCATAATCTTTATAAGCTACATACAATTCTATTTGTGTAAACTCTGGATTATGGAAGCGACTCATACCTTCATTACGGAAGTCTTTTGAAAATTCGTATACACCTTCATATCCGCCTACGATTAATCTTTTCAGGTAAAGCTCATTGGCGATCCTGAGATAAAGTGTCATGTCGAGTGTATTGTGATGTGTCTTAAATGGCCTTGCTGCGGCTCCACCATACAGAGGTTGAAGAATTGGAGTTTCGACTTCCAGATAGCCACGCTCATTGAGAAAATTTCTCATGGTTGTGTATATCTGAGTTCTTTGTCTGAATACATTTCTTACATCTGGGTTAATTACCAGATCGACATATCGTTGACGGTATCTCAATTCAGGATCAGAAACGGCATCGTGTACCTGACCTTCTGCATCTGTTTTAACAACGGGGAGTGGACGCAATGATTTACTTAATAATGTGAGTTCCTTTACATGAATGGTCAGTTCGCCCATTTTTGTAAAAAAGGCAAATCCTTTGATTCCAATAAAATCTCCGAGGTCGAGCAATTTTTTGAAAACTGTATTGTACAAGGTCTTATCCTCATCCGGACAGATGTCATCTCTGCTTACATAAATCTGGATTCTACCTGTGCTATCCATAAGTTCTGCAAATGAGGCTTTGCCCATGATTCTACGGCTCATCAATCTGCCAGCGAGAATCACTTCTTGATATCCTTCAGGTTTTTCCGGGGTAAAATTTGCTTTGATGTCCTTGGCATTGGCATTTATTGGAAAACTTGGACTAGGATAGGGGGAAAGGCCTAAATCAATTATGGCCTGAAGATTGTCTCTTCTTATCTGTTCCTGCTCACTTAATTGTCTCGACATAATGAAATTTCTTATTAAATCGTGGCAAAAGTATGGATTAATGAGCAGCTATTCTATTACTTTGTAAGTCTTTAGTATTGACATTCTTACAACACCTGCTAATGATTACGAATAATATTTGTCGGCTTCGACCAAATAAGGGAATATGGTTTGTGCTGTTAATATTGTTTGGGGCGGTACAAAATCAATATGGGCAAACGCCTATTTATACAAGTCCTGGAGAAACTCATCAAGATACTGATGGCCCGGAAATGTGGAGTTCGGGAAATATTGATATCACTGGATGTTCTTCAATCAGTTTTTCGATGAATTTTATGTCTGCCTTTGATTGGGCAGGATCAGGAAATATGGAGTCACTTGCTGAGTGTGGGAGCTGTTTGGGTGATATTTTTGATTCTACATCCGGTGACTGTGAATTTTGTTGGGATTTTTTCTTTTTTGAATTTTCATTCAATGGTTCTGTTGAGCTAACGGAATTAATTGGTGCTGGTTATAATGTTCAGACCGATTCATGGAATTGGGTTTCAGAATGTTTGGATGTAGAAGATAATTATGTGGCCAATTTAGATGTCATTTCACAAACATGGGCAGGAGATGAATTTTTTACTTTTAACAACATTTCCATTCTTTGTTGGGAAGAACCTGAGGTGACTTTCGATCCTTCAGAAGAGGCTTGTGTAGGAGAAGAAATTATGTTGGAGGTTGGTTCTGAATTTGATAGTCCTATTGACTGGTCTGGAGCAGGTGGATTTTCTGCATCTGGGAATCAAGTAACTGTGTCTAATCTTGATCTTTCTAATGATGGAACGTATACGGTTACCGTTACAGATGAAAATGGTTGTACTTCAAGCACAGATTTTGCTATTTCTGTATTGGATTTACCAGTGGCAAATACACCTACGGATCCAATCACTGCATGTGATGGAGATGGCAATGGAGAAGCCACTTTTGATTTGAATGCTTTTGAAGATCTTGTTAATGGCGGCAATGGAGATTTTGTAGACTGGTATTTTGACTTAGGAGATGTGCCCAATTCGCCAATCAATGATCCTTTCGCATACAACACTGCGTCAAATACCATATATGCAACCGTAGACAATGGAGACTGCATTTCCGAACCAGTGCCAGTTGTGCTTGAAGTTACCAACGGACCATCATTGACTCTTAATGCAGATGATGTATGTGAGAATGAAACAATAGTTCTAACAGCCGATACTGATCCTCAGATCACAAGTTATACTTGGGATGGTCCACCTGGCTCAGGAGTATCTAATGCAATGACGCCAGATCCAACCATTCAAGTTTTGAATGCTTTGGTCTCCGCAACAGGTATGTATACCGTTACTGTCGATGATGGAATGGGATGTACATCTTCAAGTTCTATTATGGTGAATGTATTTGAGGCACCGACGGCTGAATCGATCAATATTGATGCGTGCAATGTTTCAAACTATGATTTAAGCCAGCACGATGATGATATTAATAACAATACGGGGACTGCCGTTACATATTATGATGGTAATCCAGCAGGAGGTGGCACTCAATTGCCCAATCCCGCTGATTTGTCGGGCGTAAGTTCATTGTGGGCAGTATCAGACAATGGCGCTTGTACAAATTCAGTAGAATTGATGTTGGCAGCTAGTTCTCCTTCAGGAATGATTTCGGGGGGAGGTACTCTTTGTCCTGGCTATTGTACAGATTCTGCCGATGATCTCACCTTGCAACTCGATGGTGGAACACCGCCGTATGATGTCGATATTTCAATTTCTGTTTTTGGAATTTCAACAGACCTCACTTTTCCGGCATTTCTGCCGAATGGGTCTATTTCATTGTGTGTAGGAGAGGGCTTGGCTATTCCTGGCCAATTTGATTTTGATGGCGATGGTGACGATGATATAGTTGTGCCAAATCTCATGGTTGGATTTTCTGTGAGTTTAGAAAGCATTACAGATTCAAATGGCTGTACCGGCAATGGGTCTGGAACGATAAGTTACAATATAGGGAGTGCTCCCAATGCAAATGATCCAGACTCACCTTTTGAACAATGCTCAGCGGCAGGTTTTAATTTGACCGGCTTTGATTCTCAAATCAATGGTACAGCAACCATAGAGTGGTATGAAAATATGGACCTGTCGGGTTCCATTTCAAATCCTTCTAACTATATGCCTGGTTCCACCCCAATGACTGTATACGCTGTTGCAAATGATGGAACATGTCCTTCACAAGTGGTCGAATTGGAGTTGGTGCAAGTACAAGCACCTGAGCTTGATCCTGTGATGAGTGCCGAAGGCTGCGTTGAATTTGAAATACCTACGATATCAGGAAATAATTTGGGCAATAATATTACCATAGAAGGACCTTCTGGAATGAATTGGTCAGAAGGTGATATGGTGACAGAATCTGGAACTTACACAATTACAGCCGGAAGTGATCCTTCATGTATGGACATAGAGACTTTCAATTTAACCATATTACAAAATCCAGAGATCATCTTTCCAATTGATGAATTGACAGGATGTGGAAGCATTGAATTGCCCATCGCTGATGTTATGGATCTGGATCCTGCTATAGGCTTTGTTGGTTATTTTTCTGGTCCATTTGCTACCGGCAACCAGTATTTTGAAGGTGACTTTATTCCGGAAACGGATGGGATTACCATGGTATACTTATATGCAGAAAACAACATGTGTTTTGTCGAAACACAGATTTTGTTAAACTATCAAAATACCATCATTTACGATATACCAACTTACGATGCTGAATACTGTGGAAGCGTTACGCTTGAATTAATTGGAAGTGCAACTTCGGGAGTTATGTACTTTACTCAAGAAGACGGTGGAGGTATTGCCTACAATCAAGGAGAGACATTGACCATGCCTGGAAGCTATACTTTATATGTTTACGATCCTACATTGCCAACACAAGATTGTTTACTAAATGCAAATGCTCAAGTAAGTTTTGAAATTCTTCCGCAAGCAGATATCGATGATTTTGATGATGAAATATTGTGTGAAGGAGATAGCTATATTCTTTCTGACATTACAGGTCAGGACTTGACTGGAGATGAAGCATATTTTGATGCAGAAGATGGTCAAGGCAATATGTTTGGACCTGGCGACAGTTTTGATGAGGATATAACGCTTTGGTTGTATTCTCCAGGAAACGAATGTGCTGATCAGGAGATGTTTAGTCTAAGTTTTGTTCCTGGTCCGAATGCCGGAGAGCCAGGTGGTGTATTTGAAATTTGTGAGGGATCAATGCTCGCACTCGATTTCAATGATTTGATAGGTGGTCCGGATCAAGGAGGAGATTGGCTCGACCAGATGAATTCAGGAGCCAACCTTGCAGATCCGTCAAGTGTTGATTTTTCATCTGTAGCGATTGGAGAGTACATTTTTGAATATAGCATAGTAGATCCAAATTGTGGAAGCGTCTCTGAAACGATCTTGGTGACTGTGGTAGAAGCTTTTGACCCTGGAATCGATGGAGCTATGACCACTGTCTGCAATAACGATCCTCAAGGGAGTGTGGTTGATTTTGAAGATGCTTTCGGTGTAATCATAGTACCTGAGGCAACATTGATAGACAACTCCTTTACTGGATTACTAAATGAGAATACGGCTGACTTCTTTGGTTTTGATGAAGGCACATATGTCTTTACCTATAATATTCAGGGAGTAAGTTCAGATGAAGAATTTTGTCCTGCCATCAGTAGTATTCATACCGTTAATGTTGTGAGCGGTCCAAATGCCGGAGATGATAACAGCATTGAGAGCTGCAGTGGAGCGGTGATTGATCTAGGTGCTCTATTGAGTCCTGGTAGTGATCAATCTGGGGTCTTTTCTATTGATGGATTCAATGTAAGCGGTCCCAATGGAGATATGTGGGATACAGGAAATGCCGATGCTGACACACCATATGATGTGGAATACATTGTAGGAGATCCGAATGCGCCTTGTGGAGCAGATACTTCAAACTTTACGATTACTCTTGTAAATGATGTGACGGCAGGTACAGCCATTCCCGGTATTGATGTATGTGTTGGAGAGGAAGTAAGTTTGTTTGATTTTCTTGATGGAGAAAGTGGAGGAGGCGTTTTTGTTAATCAATCAAATACTGCCGATACGTTGGACGGGACTTGGGTAGCTGATGCAACGACGAGTTTTGAATACTTGATAGAACCAGACACTGGGTGCAATGGAGATTCAGAATTAATTTTCATTGAAGTGGTTGATGCTCCGGTCATTGAGAATTCGCTTTCATCAAATTTTCTTTGTGAAGGTGAATGTGCGGAACTTGAATTTATAGCACCTGATACTTTGTCTATCAATTATAATTTTGAGAATACGGGTACGAATGAAATTGTGTCAGGTACATTGTTGATTGAAGATGAATCATTCGTATTCCATGTTTGTGCTCAAGGTAATTTTATGGAACTCATATCGGCAGACTCGCTTAATGTTGGGTCTATAGATGGGTTCATCAATATTGACTTCTTCAATGCTATGTCATTTGGATTTTGTAATGTGGACGATTCTCAAATAGAAAATTTTGTCCTTCAAGCTGAGCAGGATTTCGTTTTCCAGATTGAAGAGACTTTGTGTCCGGGAGAAGGTTACGATTTTAATGGTGAGACTTATTTTGAAAGTACGAGTTTTAGTGGTCAAACGGTCAATGGGTGTGACTCCATTGTATTCCTTGATTTAAATGTGCGCGATGAAGCCATCGAGGATTTTGACGGAACGTTTTGCGATGGACTAACGGTATCTGTAGGTGATACAGAGTTTGCCGAAGATACACAGACAACAATTTTATTGCAAGGAGCTTCCCAATTTGGATGTGATAGTACCATCAATGTTGATATCAGATTTGAAGATGCTTCATACAATATCGTCGAACCAACCATTTGCATAGGTGATACTTTTAGTATTGAAGGTGTTGACTTTTACGATGGGTTTGAGCAAGATGATATTCTTCTTCCCGGAGGAAGTGTTGCCAACTGTGATAGTATTATTTCAGTGACAGTAAGTTTTTATGATCTTGTGATTGAACAGATCATGGAAGAGCTGTGCCTTGGAGATACATTGGTTGTTGGAGATACAGAATTTTTTGATGGAAATACTACAGGTGTAGTCATTTTGGAAGGACAATCCATAAATGGGTGTGACAGTTTGGTCGAAGTCTTTTTGGATTTTATGGATGCTCCTGAAGGTGAATTTTCCGAGTCCATTTGTTTGGGTGATACTCTTGAGGTGGAAGGTGTCGAATTCTACGATGGTTTTGAAAGTGGGATAGTAGTCGTACCTGGCTCTGGATTAAATGGATGCGATAGTGTGGTAAATGTATCGATTGAAATTCTGGATGCTCCCGAAGGAAGTTTTGAAGCAAATATTTGCGCCGGTGATACCATTGAATATCAAGGCAATCAATATTTTGAAGGCAATCTCACTGATCAGGTGATTGTAGCGGATCCATCTGGGATGGGTTGTGACAGTGTCATTCAAGTGGAAATAACTGTAGATGATGCTCCAAATTTGAGTTTCACTTATCAAAAATGTGAAGGGGATACCATCTATGTCTCCAGCATTGATTTTGAAATCACTGATGATAATTTATCAGGGGTTTTTACAATCCCCGGTTTGGTTGGATGCGATACGATGATAAATTATATGACCATCAATAGTGCAGAATTTTTACTTGAGATTGATACCATAGTTTGTGAAGGTGAATCGGTCGTGTTTGGAGATATGATTTTCGATGAGACAAACCCAACTGGATCATTTAATATTACATCGAATGGTGGATCATGTGATACTTTGGTGAATGTAAATGTTGATTTTGAAATGCATGATCTGGCTGGTCTTCAGACCATGAGCTTTGAAAATCAGTGGGAGCTAAGTATTGATTCAAATGTAGAATATCAGAATATTGAATGGTCTTCATCGAGTGGCAATCTGAGTTGTAATGATTGCACAGAAACATCCATCAATATAACACAAAATACAACGGTTACTGTCGATGCAACTACTGTAGCAGGTTGTATGTATTCTCATATTTTCGATTTAGGTTTTGTTTTACCACCCGAGGTCACAGGTGTATATTTCCCTAATATTTTCAGTCCGGATGGAGATGGCTTTTCAGACGAATATTATCCGTTGGGAACCAATGGAATAGAGTTTCTTGAGTTTTACATATACGACCGTTGGGGTAATCGTGTTTATTCAGATACGAACTTCACGGTGAATGATCCATCCAGATCTTGGGACGGAACCTTTAATGGGGAGGAGGTATTAAATGGTGTGTACGTTGGCTGGGCTCGATACATGATAAACGATACAGAATTTATCAAAGCTTTCGATATTACTGTGATTAGATAATGTCTCAATGTTTATAGCCTATTCTCCTATCTATAAATATCAGTTACCAGAAGGTCACAGGTTCCCAATGATTAAATATGAGTTGCTTCCTCAACAGATAATGTTAGAAGGACTGGCAACGGAAGCTGATTTTTTCAGTCCGAAACGATTGACGGATCAAGAAATACTGCATACACATACGGAAGAGTATCTTCATAAATTATTACATCTTCCTCTTCCGCGTAAGGAGGAACGCGCTATAGGATTTCCTGTTAAAAATGAATTGATCGAACGAGGCAGATACATTGCGTCGGGAACTTATGAGTGCGCAAAGTATGCTCTTGAGCACGGTTGTGCATTAAATATTGCTGGCGGCACCCATCACGCATACGCCGATCAGGGTGGTGGCTTTTGTGTTTTTAATGACTTTGCTATTGCCGCAAATTTGCTTTTAAAAAGAAAAGAGCTGAGCAAGATTTTGATCGTTGATTTGGATGTGCATCAAGGTAATGGTACAGCAAAAATTTTTGAAGCCGAGGACCGGATTTTTACTTTTAGTATGCACGGAAAGAAAAATTATCCACTAAGAAAAGAAAGGTCGGATTTAGATATTGAACTTGATGATGGAACCCGTGATGATGATTATTTGAGTGAATTAAAGAATGTGCTTCCTTCCTTGATTTTGGATACAAAGCCAGATTTGATGATGTATCTTTCAGGTGTTGATGTGCTGGAACAAGATAAGCTCGGTAGGCTATCAATGACAATGGCAGGGTGCCGATCCCGCGATCAATTTGTATTTGAGTGCTGTAAGAAGTTTGATATTCCGGTCTGTGTGAGTATGGGTGGTGGCTATTCTGAGAAAATCTCTGATATCATTTCAGCACATACGAATACATACCGAATGGCTTTCGATATATTTACCTAACTTTTGTAATTTCAGATTCTCCTTTCAAGGAACAGTAGCAGAACCAATGAACAATAATCCAAATATCAAAGTCGAGCGATCGCAAGCAGATAAATTTCTAGACACCATAGGTTTAATTGGGGCCGTTTTATTAATATTGATTCCATTGATTTATTATCAATTTATACCTGTTGAAATTCCAACACTTTTTGACCTCAATGGTGAGGTAGTAAAGGAATCAGACAAAAGCACCATTTGGACTCTTGCGTTAACAGGACTTATTTCTTTTTTCTTGCTTTATTTTTTAGTCAGGCAACCAAATAAATTTAACTATCCAATAAAAGTGACGGAAGAAAATGCCCAAGAACTTTATAGTTACTCGGCTACTATGGCAAGAAAGATAAACGCATTAACGGTCTGGTTGATGGTTTTTATCACATATGGCGTTATACAGGTAGCCCTTGGAAATTGGACTGAGCTTCCCTTTTTGGTTGTGCTGGTTTTTCTTGCAGTTATACTTAGTATTGTATTTTCTGGTTTTAAAAAAATGTCATCTCTGAAAAATTAACGTGAAGGAAAATCCCAATATTAAAACGCATTCATTTACGACCCCAAAGACCGCACGCTATTCAACATTTGGACAGTTGAATGAAAAGACCAAATACTTTTGGTTTGTATTGCATGGATCTAAAATGCAGTGCGAACAAATGTTGTACAAATTTGAAAACTTTAATCCTCAAGAACATTTCGTAGTCGCGCCTGAAGCACTTTCTAGATTCTACCTAAAAGGGTTCGGTGGAGATGTTGTGGCTGCATGGATGACTAAGAGAGATCGATTGCATGAGATTGAAGACTTCTCTGTTTATCTTTCAGGGCTTTACAATACATTTAGCGGCCAACTGCCAAATCACTGCAAAAAGATTGTGCTTGGATTTTCCCAAGGTGGCACGACAATGTTCAGATGGTTACATCATACCAAAGAAGTTCTTGATCATCTTGTTGCCTATTCTTGCTGGATTCCTGAGGATATCAACTTAAAGGAAGCAGCTACCAATTTGCGTGAGATCCATTCACTTTACACCATTGGAAATCAAGATGAATATTTCAATCCACAGAACAGACAAGGATTAAATTCAGTTATATCTTCTAATGGTCTAAAAATAGAGATGCTTGAATACGAGGGAGACCATAGAATTGATAAGAATCAATTGAATTTTATTTTTAACAATTATATCAGATGATCGATTATTTAGCTGAGACATATTATTATGACTATTCTGATGAAGCTGTTCAACGCTTTGTGCAATCGGCAAAAGATTTGGAAAGTGAAGAACTAAAGGCTTCACGCATTTATGAATTGGTGAGAGATGGATTCTGGTATTCTCCCAATAAGATACATTTTTCTAAAGCTGCCTATCGTGCAAGTTTTGTAGCATCATTAAAGCAGGCCCATTGTATAGAAAAGTCTTTGTTGTTGGTTGCTTGTTATCGATCTATTGGATTGCCTTCAAGGATTCATTTGGCTAAAGTGATCAATCACATTGCAGTCGAGAATCTTGAAAAGAAGTTTGGAATCGTTGAATTAACACCTCACGGTATGGTGGATGTGTTGGTCAATGGAAAATGGTTAAAATGTTCTCCCGCATTCAATAAAGAGTTGTGTGAAAAGTGTAATGTTGATGCGCTTGATTTTGATGGCAAAGAAGATTCAATATTTCAGCAATATGATAAAGCTGGGAATAAATTTATGGATTACATCGAAGATTACGGACACTTTGAAGACTTGCCCATGGAGTTTATTAAACAAAATTTTGCAGATCATTATCCTGCAACCAAGCCTTTTATTGAAGCAGAGAGCAGTATAGATTTGGCAGCGGCGAGTGAAAATGGATTTTAGCACTTTGTCAATTTAATTTTTACAATCTATCAAACTTTTTCCTAGATGAAAAAGTATGCAAAAAATCATCCCGATTTAAAAG
>JAHDDD010000051.1:3021-16095 GCA_020629535.1 Saprospiraceae bacterium | reverse complement strand
CGGTCTGAAAGAAGAACTTAATCACTTAAGTACTCTCCTTCTGTAATCTGAACAAATCATTATAAGCCAATACCTTGCCAAAATAGGGTTTTAAGCCCCTGATTTTACACATTATTTTCATCATTAATTCATAACTAATTGACAATATGGCGATTAGAATTTCTTCACTTTCGATGGGAATTTGAATTGAAATTGAAGAATGGTCAATTACAGCTCTGGAAAGAGCCCAAATTGTCGGTTGTTTTCCATTTAGAAAATAAAAAAACCCAAGCAAACTAAGTTTACCTGGGTTTTGTGGTGCCTCTCGGAATCGAACCAAGGACACATGGATTTTCAGTCCATTGCTCTACCAACTGAGCTAAGGCACCTCCGGATTATTCGTTTAGTTAAAACCGGCTATTTATCTTATTACAGGCATTCCTGTAAAGTGAGGCAAAAATAGATTCTTTTTTCCTTAGACCAAAATTAATACCCCTTCATTTTATACTCAAAACACCATTTCAAATTTCAAAACAGGCTGTATTTTTGACTTATCAAAAACCTGGAATGACACCAAATTTGCATCATTTTGAATTTTTAGAATCTCCCTTTGGAAATTGGCGGATAGAAGCCACGGAAAAAGGCATTTGTTGTATCAAATTGGTAGAAAATGTTTCTGATGAATCAAATCCCTCTAAAATCACGAAACAGGCAGTGAAAGAATTAAAGAACTATTTCAAAGGCACTCTCAGGAGATTTAGCGTTCCTTTAGATTTAAAAGGTACAGAGTTTCAGCAAAAAGTATGGAAAGAAGTGTCTTATGTTGAATATGGATCTACAAAATCATATGCTTTTGTGGCAAATGAAATTGGGAATCCTGAGGCCGTGCGCGCTGTTGGCACTGCCAATGGTTCCAATCCAGTGCCAATTGTCATTCCCTGTCATAGAATCGTTGGTTCCAACGGCACCCTTACTGGATATGCATATGGTGTAAAATTGAAAGAAGAATTATTGAAGCTCGAAGGGGCGATACCAAAAACATTGTTTGACTAATCAAAGGTCTCCCAGTTGAGGTCTTACAATTATTTCTTCTACGACTGCGCTTTTGCTCATTCTCAATGCACTCATTAAAGATTCAGCAACATCACTGGCTTGCAATAATCTTGATTTAGGCAATTCAACACCTTCCCAAGTATTTGACCAGGTACCACCAGGAAGAATGGCTGTCACCTTAATTCCTTTATCTTTTACATCTTGTCTCAACACCTTGGTGAATCCTAGCAAGGCAAATTTGGATATAGTATATGATCCTCCTTTCGGATAAGCCGTTTGGCTTGCAATAGAACAAATATTAAATATATGTCCTTTCTTATTGGCAATCATTTTGGGAAGCAGACATCTTGTTAAATGATACGCACTGTACAAGTTTGTATCTATCATTTTTTCAATGAGGCCATCTTCCTCATCAACGATTTCGCCAGATACATACATGGCAACATTATTTACCAATATATCAACCCATGGCAATTTCTCATTGACTGCTTTTCCAAAGTCAATGACTTCAGCCTTTATGGACATGTCAGTCCTTGAAATTTCAATTTTTACATCAGGGTATTTTATTTGAAATTCGGACCTCATCTTTTCTAGATCATCTATGTTTCTGGAATTGATGAAAAGATGGATCCCCTGACTTGCCATTGCTTCACAAATTGCATATCCAATACCTTTGGTAGCACCTGTGATGACGGCGTATTGATTCATTTTTGATTTTTTGTAAAAATATAATTTTATGATGAGCCAACAGACATGCCTATTACAGTCTGTTAACATCAATGGTAGAGAAGTTTCCTTTCAATCGTTTTGTGAATTGTCTACAGACATTTTTGAAAAGTACTACTTTTGCATCATGCTTGCAGAGCTGTTGAATTCGGAAAAGAGTGTTTTTTATCATGTGGGAAAGTTTGTGGCCTGGCACAAGGATATCTTCAAAAGGCCTGAAAACTGGAGCATGTACTATAAAGAGATCGTACGACAAATGTACGATATTGGCATTGGGTCTCTCGCCATCGTTGTCATTATCTCTCTATTTATTGGGGCTGTAACAGCCGTTCAATTCTCCTATCAGCTAGGAGGTACATTGATTCCTAGGTATTACATCGGTTATGTGGTCAGAGATATGGAGATCATAGAACTAGCGGCTACTATCACTTGTCTGGTACTCGCAGGAAAGGTTGGTTCTAACATGGCTGCTGAAATAGGAGGAATGCGCCAAAAAGAACATATTGACGCCATGGAAGTAATGGGTGTAAATACATCTGCTTATTTGATCATGCCAAAACTGATTGGTGCAATGGTTGTGATCCCTATCTTGGTTAGTGTTGCTGCTATTGTTGGAATAAGTGGAGGTTACGGAGCTTCTATGGCAACTGGCGCCTTGAGTCATGCTGAATACGTAAAAGGACTCAGATCCTTTTTTGTTCCATATAACGTGTTAATGATGTACGTCAAAGCATTTGTCTTTGCTTACATTCTCACATCTGTATCTTGCTATCAAGGTTACTTTGTCAAAGGAGGCTCCATTGAGCTCGGTCAGGCGAGTACAAGAGCTGTTGTTTTCAGTGATATTTTGATTTTAGTAGCGGATTTTATCATTGCCATTGTATTGACTGTCTGATGATCAAAGTTCAAAACATACATAAGTCTTTTTCTGACCTTCATGTTTTGAAGGGCATTGACTTTGAATTTGAAACCGGTAAGACCAATCTGATCATCGGAAAAAGTGGAGCTGGAAAAACTGTATTGCTAAAAATCTTGGTCGGACTTTTGACTCCAAGTGAAGGCGAAATTTGGTATGACGATGTCGATTTCAGGTCACTAAATCGGACAGGCCTGCAAAAGCTCAGAATGGATGTTGGGATGTTGTTTCAAGGCAATGCATTGTTTGATTCATTGTCCATTGAAGAAAACATCAGGTTTCCTCTTGACATGTTCAGTAAACAAACATTGAAAGAAAAAAAGGATAGAGTTAATTATTGTCTTGAAAGAGTGAGTTTGGAGGGAATCAATAATAAATTTCCATCGGAAATCAGTGGCGGAATGCAAAAGAGAGTTGGAATCGCTAGAGCCATAGTTCTGAATCCTAAATATCTGTTTGTAGATGAACCAAATTCGGGACTTGATCCAAAAACAGCCATCACCATCGATGATTTGATCAGTGACATTACCAAAGAGTTTAACATAACAACCATCATCAATACACACGATATGAATTCTGTGATGGAAATTGGTGAGAACATCTGTCTACTCGATAAAGGTCGACTTGCTTGGCATGGGACCAAAAACGAAGTCTTGGACAGTGCAAATGATACTCTCTCGAGTTTCATTTTCGCTTCTCCATTCCTTCAGAAACTCAGAAATGCTGCAATCAAGAAATAAAAAAGAGGCTGTCTGCTTATGAGACAACCTCTTTTTATATAACGTTATGCTTTGATTAATTCTTTAGCAATATCATTTTTCTAGTTTCGCTAAACTCTCCACTTTCGATTCGGTAGTACAATATATTTGCCGTAGTCGAAAGATCTTTGTCCTTTAATACAATTATGTTATTGCCCTGGGCATACTCTGCATTTTGACTGAAAAGTACTTTCCCGCTGACATCCAATACTTTAAAATTAGCCGAACCTTCTTTTGGCATATAGAAACCAATTCTTGTTTCTCCTTTCCAAGGGTTTGGTTCGTTTTGTGAAAGCACAAAAGTATCATTGGTCAATGCTCCTTCAAGTTCTATACCTGTATGAGTGTATGCGTCAGTAACATAAGCTTCAGATCTCGTGATTCGATCACTTAATGTAAGATTCTTCAAGCTATGATCTCCTAGTAGTTGGATACTGAATAAAATCTCATCATCTGAAAAAGTTTGCTTCGCATTGCTATGCCAACTCATCGTCACAGCTCCATTTTTATAGGCCATGTTTTCCGGTCCAATCTTGAGTGAACCACTTTTAGCAGAAACAAGGCCACCATCAGTTTCCAATGTGAATTGGAACCCGTAGACTTCGCTGAAGTTTGATGAACTGAACTGCAGCTCGGTAGTTTCACCATCATTGATGATATTTTCAATCTTAAATTTCAATGCATTTGACGATCTGTTTTCTGACTGCATGGTGTGCAAATTCGCTATGACACTATTATTGACATCACCAATCTTGACACCCACAAAATCATTAGACATCATATCTGTTTCCAAATCAGAAACAACAATTGCCTCATCAAATGGCCATGGATTTTCAACTTGCATCTCATGCTCAGCATCCACAAATCTCCAACTATCATTGGAAGGGAATACATCTGTCAATCCAAGGATTAATCTTCTGATTTCTATGATATCAATAGCTGAGATATTCTCATCATTATTGGCATCAGCCGCAATCATCTTGTACACATTGTCTAGGGTCTCGATGTTCAAAATGTGCTTTTGAATAATAATCAGATCAAGGGTGCTTACCCCATTCAAATAATCATCATTCTTCTCACTATTCAATACATAGTGATTGTACATCGGGTTGTCTTCAAAGGCAAATTCACCTTCGTCATCAGTACTGACTTGTGCTGGATAATTGGGTTGTTCGCTATTTGCACTAACTAAAACATCTTCAACTCCTTCCCCGCTTTCTGTAATAATTCTACCTGCAATCATCGCTCTTGGGCTTTCACCGCAAGCACTTTGATTATCAACCAATTTGAGATTAACATTTGTGAAGTCGTAGTTTCCACAATCATCCCAAACGTAAACAGGTATCTGCAAAATCCCACCATTTACAGCAGCAGCCTCAAGATCATCACAGTCAAAAACTTTCCCACTGGTTCCTGTCGCTCCATTCCATCTTTCTGCAATACCTTCCTGGTAATCAGACAAGCTTGCTACTCCATCAATATCATACCATGGATCAGCTTCGGTCGGATCCAAAAGTTGAGGCGGAGCGATCGGCGAGAAAGTATATTTTAATTGTGATTGAGGTGTACAATTGTCAAAACTTCCTGCATTAAAGTCAATTGCCCAAAGCTCTACCGAACCATTTTGCATGACAGCAGTACTTAAGTCAATCATATACGGAGTAGGCTTCTTTTTATCATCTAAGGTGAATATGCTAGTTCCAGATGTTTTGTTTCCACATCCATCATGAACAGTCCAGATTGCTCGGTGTTCGATACCACAGGTTCCAGGAATTCCGTCTGGCAGTGAGATACAAATTTCTTCTCCACTTGCAGTAGGACTCACAAAGCTGCCACTTCCAGTAGACGGATTAATAAAGAATGGGTTATCCGCAGGTAAGAAACTACTGTATTGATAGTCAACACTCCAATCACCCCAAACATCAATATCTACCTCCCATTTCAACCATGGGCTTCCGCACAGACCGTTATCAGTAGCGCTCGCTTTCAGCTGGATATCTGAGCTTAGGCAATTTGCGTCTACTGCATAACAACTGTCCTGAACTGTCAAGACTGGTTCTTCCGTATCAATCAACTTTATGATTTGGGTATGTGCATAGTATCCAGGAACAAATCCATCATCTAAACCAGGTTCAGGAATTTCATTCAAGTCTGGATCATCAGCGTCATAATCACACCAATTGATTACTGTCCAGTGATTCAATATTTTGTAGCAAGCACCGTCTTCGAAAAAGAAGGTGTCTGATTCTACATTTGTACCAATGGTTTCACACAATTTTTCTGTTACATCAGGTTGTCCTGCATCAGTGTCTAAACAATCGACTTCCTGATCTGCAGGCCAAACGATATTAACTGGTTCATCGTCTGTGTCAAGGATGACCAGCCATTGTTCACATCTGTCTCCTCCACAATTCCACGTTCTCAATATCGCACCTCTTCTACAACTTGGGTTGTAGGCGGGCACTGCTACTGGCGCACCAAATTCATCAAATATGATTGGAGGTTGGCTTGCACTCTTTGGTCTTGGAGAATCATTTGGCTCCTGATCACAATCTATTTCATCGCAAGTAGTATGCGCATATGGCCTTCCAGTCAAATCATAATCATCCCATTGTTGATCACATTCCAATACCATATTTGGAGGACAGATTACAATTGGTTGGAGCTTTTCTTCAATTCTAATCGTCGCCCATGCTTCATTATAATTGTCGCCAGCTGAACCAAAAACACCATCCATATCTGCATCATCCCAAACTCTTAGTATAACGTCATGCATACCATACAGGAATCCGTTATCATCTCTGTTGTGGAAATCTGCACAACAGAATTTTACAAATTCTCCATTATCAGTATCGGTTTCAACATCAAATTCGTGTCCGTCATTATTGAATGTTGAATTTCCAGGAAGTTTACATTTTTTGTCCTCCGCTCTTCTTATTTCCAGATGGACATCCGTACAACCATCATAGCTAAAATTGTCAACATCTTTAGCAAACAACTTCGCACTTCCTTCTCCAGTACCATCGCCATCAATATCTTCTGTAAATGTCAACACTATGTCTTGTTTAGTGATAACGACAGGTGGTGTATCATCGACCACAGTGATATTCATGGTTGAACTTCCTAAATTACCACAGCAATCTTCTGCAGTGTATATGAATGAGTAAGTTCCCTTTGTTACATTTTGAATAACTCCATTCTCAATTGGAAACACGTTTGATGACCCGGATCCAGTCAATGTCCATGTCAATCCATCACTATCACAATTATCATGTAAATGTGTTGGCACAGGAACATCAATATCAACTTCACAATCCCATGGGCCTACACTTACAGTAATGTCTGGATGGCCTACCGTTGGTCCTTCTTCATCAACAATTTTAATAATCTGTACATAAGTAACTGTGCTGGCTTTACACCAATCAAGCATCGTCCAGGTTCTAACCACTTTGCCATTGCCTTTACATGCATCACCGCATGATTCAATTTCCTGATCATCATATACGGCGTATAGGTTACATATGTTATTATCTATCGGCTTTGCATGGAAATCATTCCATCCTTGAACCACAACGTATGGATAAGCATAAGGTATCCCTTCATTATATTCTACAATATTCGGTGTTTCATCATAATCATCTCTATCTACACCAGTTGGTCTACCAGGAGTATCGATGTCAAAATAAGTTGCAATTTCTTCAGGTGAAACTCCAGTAGTTCCACATTCGACATAAACAAATGGCTCAGGAAGATAGTAATCTAATTGACCATCATTCTCTTGTGCTTCGAAGATATCAGGATGTCCATCCCAAGCTCCATTATCTGTTGATCCAACGTTGTTTAAATTAATGGCATCTAATAAATAATTTTGCTGACAAAGAATTTCCTGTAATTCACCTTCTTTATCTGTCCAGTACCAAACCAATGACCTAGTCAATGTTTGTTGTCCACAATCAGGTCCATCTACCAGATCATATGTAATTTCCGGGGCACCAAAGTCTATGCAATTATCATCGGGTATTAAATCATCATAGTCTGGAAGTACTTCATTATTTCTTCCAGGATTTTCTAATATTTCAAGATCCCAAATGTCGTAGCAATAGAATCTACAATCTGGATTTTTTATTGATATAGTCGCTGTGGTGTTTGTAGTAATTACATAGTCTCCATAGTCATTTCCATTTTCATCAAAAGTGGTCATTACTAAGAAGTAATTTATTCCTGCTTCCAATGTTGTTGTGATTTCAGACAAAAACGATCCGTTTGCATCATCATTGGTTATGACAAGATTTGCACATGGATCTGTTGGATCGAAACATCCTTCGTACAGTGCTAGGAAACTATCTGCACTTGGTGCTGTGAAAGTCATTACTTCAAATTCATTGGCTCCATCCATATCCAACTCAAACTCAAAGGCATCATAAGGAACATCAACACCTACAGCCGATGCGTTACATGTTCCTCCCGTTACAAATGGTCTTGTCCATACATTATCTGTCTCGTCCAAAGTTCCTTCAAATTGGGTAACTTCAAGATATGGTGATTCACATTCACAATCAGGTGTTGGTGGTTGTGCATCTTCAATACAAACGGTTCCCCAACAATTCTGATCGTAGCAAATATCATTTACTTTATAAGTCAGGCATTCCCCTACATAATTTGAAATATGGAATTCGCTTGATTGATTAAATAAATCAACAATATCTCCTGTCGGAGCAATGATTTCATATGTATAGAAATCTGAGAGCTCGTCATCTTCAAGGAATATACCAGCGTTAAGATTTTCTGGTGAACACAGATCATCAAGAGAAACATTGACCATGTCATTGCAAATCAATTGAACAGGTTGGTGTACGTACAGGCATGCAGCTTCCGTATATTCCCAACAATCAGGATCAGGATCATTGTCCAACAGAGCACCGAGGCTATATTTGAACCCATTCATATCTCTATCAATATCATCAATTGTCAACGTTGTAGTCGTAGCACCCGGAATAGCCATCAGCGGACCATTTAATTCCTGCACAAACCATTGGAAAGTTACATTGCTCTCCAAGGCGTCTCCAGTGAAAGTTGCACTGCCTCCAGGACATACTGCAACATCTTCTGGATCCAGGGTAATGGTTGGATTCGGATTTATAAAAAATGAAACACTCCCCGAAGTAGTACATCCCAATGCATCTACTACAGAAATTGCAAGATTTACTGATCCTGTTGTTGCTGTATAAGCGTTCACAGTTAAATCAAGATCATTTAAACTACCTATGGTATATCCAGTGGCTGTACCCGTTCCTAAATCTTGCCATTGAATAGAATATGGTGGCGTCCCTCCGCTTATATTTGAGAAGACCAAACTTGGATCACCAATGCAAATACCGCTAGAATTTGGTTGGGTTCTAAGTGTTGGTGCAACATTCACCGTCACAAAAAATGGTTGCCCAGAACACCCTTCAACAGTAGGTGTTACTTCGTATATCACTTCCTGATAAGAGTCTGAGTTGTTAACCAAATTGTCTTGAATGAATAGACTAGTCTGGGTTGTAAATGATTCTCCATTTACGAAATTTGTTTCTTCTGCTGCCCAACTGAACGTTGTATTGTCAAGATTCAATATCTGTGTTTGTAGCTCTACATCCAATGTTGAACCACTGCAAAAACTAAATTCAAGATTTTCACCGACTGGTTCTGGCGCTACATTTACATTTACTGTGAATGGCTGCCCAAGGCAACCTTCTGCACTAGTAGGAGTTACCGTATAAGTTACAACCTCTTCATTTGAAGTAGTATTTACAAGATCATCAGTATTGATTTGATCAATGGATGTTGTTAGGGTTTCTCCTATAACATTTGGATTATCATTTCCGATCCATTCAAAAGTTACACCATTGGCAAGGTTTCCAATTAATCCTTGATGGTCAATGCTCAGACCAACGTCACTGCATATATCAAAATCTGTATCTATTCCAACAGGTTCAGGATTCACAGTAACATCTAATGTGAATGGATCTCCAAGGCAACCCATTTCACTTGTCGGTATGACTGTATACGTTACTATTTGAGGATCTGAACTCACATTCACCAAATCGTCAATCAATGAATTATTTGTGACTGAAGTGGTTGATTCTCCCGTCACATCTGCGTTTGGTGTTGCTGTCCATGTAAATGAAACCACATCAAGATTTGTTACATAGTCGATCAATGCATAATCAAGTGGGACATCTGAACATTCTACCAAATTTCCTGGATCAACTCCAACTGGTTCTGGCGCTACGTTCACCATTAACATAAATGGATCTCCGAAACAATCCATTCCTGATACTGGGGTCAAAGTATAGACAACTGTTTGAATATCAGAAGTCTGGTTCGTCCATGAATCATTGACCAAATCTCCTGTGCTATACATGTCATCTATATTCATAACGACATTACCAGGATCTGCAACTACCGTTGGATCCGTTGTGGTTATATCATCAAGCACAAAAGTCGCAATCGGTTGCCCCATGAGGAATAAGCTTATATCCTCATCACTACAAATGTCTACCTCCATCATATTGGTAATTGTACCTTCAGGCAATACATTTACGGTAATCGTCACCGGTGGTGCTTCGCATCCACCTTGAGTTGGATCACTTACCGCATTCACTACATAGAATATATCATACGCCTGACCCGTAACATTGGTATGTGATACGTTGAGAGGACCACTTATTGATCCTGTTGAGCCATCTATTGGTAATGAATTATTTGGATTAGAATTGAATGCTGCCCAAGTATATGTGCTTGCATTTGCATAAGATCCGATGACATCTATACTCAATTCTGTATCAGAGCAAACGGTGTAATCTGTCGCTCCTACGAATGAAGGCACTTCACCAATAACGAAGATGGTCCCTTCGCAAGTTGAAGAATTACCACAAAGGTCAGTAGCCGTAAGCACTACTGCGTTGGGTCCTATATTGTCACAGCCAAATTCATAAATGTCTAATTCATACGTTATAGAAACGGCGTCAGAACAATTATCTGTAGTTCCGCCATTCATTAATGCAGGATCTGCAACAGCCATTCCATTATCATCTAATGAAACAGATATGTCCTGGCACACAATAATTGGACTTGTAGTATCCTCAATGGTGATTGTTTGAACACATGTCACTGAAACATTATCGCAATCATCATAGGCAGTGTATGTTCTTGTAACTACTATATCATCAGGACAAGCACCTGTCATAGTATCAAAATAAGTTACCCTATTAAGAGAACAGTTATCTGAAGCTATACCTCCTATCAATGTAAAGTCAGGAACAATTGTCTCTGTTTCGGAATATGCCAAATCTGTTCCTCCAATATCTGCTGAACTGCATCCTTCATATGTTTGGTTTGCTGGACATTGGGTGATCACCGGTATGGTAGTATCTTGAATAGTAATCGTTTGAGTACAAGTAACTGAAACATTGTCACAGTCATCGTAAGCTGTATACGTTCTGGTAATGACTATATCATCAGGACAAGTTCCAGTCATGGTATCAAAATAGGTCACCCTATTTAATGAACAGTTGTCTGAAGCCGATCCACCAATGGCAGTGAAGTCAGGTACAATTGTTTCAGTTTCTGTATATGCCAAATCTGTTCCTCCAATATCTGCTGTGCTACATCCCTCATAAGTTTGAGCAGCTGGACATTGATCTATCACAGGTATGGTAGTATCTTGTATGGTAATAGTTTGTGCACATGTGACAGAAACATTGTTACAATCATCGTAAGCTGTATACGTTCTGGTTATTACTATATCATCAGGACAAGATCCTGTCATAGCATCAAAGTATGTCACCCTGTTAAGTGAGCAGTTATCAGATGCGATTCCGCCAATAGCTACAAAATCAGGAACCACTGTCTCAATTTCAGTATATACCAAGTCAGCCCCTCCGATATCTGCAGTGCTACAACCTTCATATGTTTGAGCAGCCGGACAAAGATCAATCACCGGTATGGTAGTATCCTGTATAGTGATTGTCTGAGTACATGTGACAGATACATTATCACAATCATCATAAGCTGTATATGTTCTCGTGATTACTATATCATCAGGACAAGCACCTATCATGGTATCAAAATAGGTCACCCTATTCAAGGAACAATTATCACTTGCGAGGCCTCCAATTGCAGTAAAGTCTGGTACAGTAACCTCTGTTTCGCTATAAGGCAGATCAACGCCACCTATATCTGCTGGACTACATCCTTCATATGTTTGAGCAGCTGGACACTGATCTATCACCGGTATGGTTGTATCTTGTATAGTGATGGTTTGAGTGCAAGATATTGATGCATTTCCACAAGCATCATATGCTGTGTATGTTCTTGTGATGACTATATCATCAGGACAAGCACCTGCAGAACTATCAACATAAGTGACTCTATCTAGTGCACAATCATCACTTGCCACCCCACCAATTAATGTGAAATCTGGTACTGTAGTTTCGGTTTCGGTATATACTAAATCGACGCCACCAATATCTGCCGTACTGCATCCTTCATACGTTTGGGCTGCAGGACATTGATCAATAACAGGTAAACTGGTGTCCTGAAGATTGATGGTTTGAACACAAGTCACCGAAACATTATCGCAATCATCATAAGCAGTATACGTCCTAGTAATAACAATATCATCAGGACAAGATCCTGATTGAGTATCAAAGTATGTTACTCTGTTTAAGGAACAGTTGTCACTTGCAGAACCACCTATTGCTGCAAAATCAGGTACAACGGTTTCAGTAAGGGCAAATGGTAAATCATTGCCTAAGTTATCTGTACTACAACTTTCGTATGTCTGATTAGGTGGACATTGATCAATTACCGGTATGCTAGTATCTTGAATGGTGATGGTTTGGGCACAGGTAGCAGAAACATTACCACAATCATCGTAAGCTGTATAGGTTCTTGTAATAACAATATCGGCTGGACAAGCACCCGTACTTGAATCTACATAGGTCACTCTATCTAAAGCGCAATTGTCTGATGCGATTCCACCAATGACTGAAAAGTCAACAATATCTGTTTCTGTTTCTGTATAAGGTAAATCTGTTCCACCAATATCAGCTGTACTACAGCCTTCATAGGTTTGTGCAGTTGGACATTGATCAATCACCGGTATGGTAGTATCTTGTATGGTAATAGTTTGGGCACAAGTAATTGAAACATTGCCACATGCATCGTAAGCGGTATATGTTCTTGTGATCACAATATCAGCTGGGCATGCCCCTGTGCTTGAATCTACATATGTTACTCTATCCAAGGCACAATTGTCTGTCGCGATTCCTCCAATGGCAGTAAAATCTGCAATATCTGTTTCTGTTTCGGTGTATGGTAAATCAGTGCCACCAATATCTGCCGTACTACAGCCTTCATAGGTCTGTGCTGCTGGACATTGAGTGATCACAGGGACAGTAGTATCTTGAATAGTAATCGTCTGAGCGCAGGTTACAGAAACATTTTCACAAGCATCATATGCTGTGTAGGTTCTTGTTATAACTATATCTGCTGGACAAGCACCTGTACTTGAATCGACATATGTTACTCTATCCAACGCACAGTTGTCTGAGGCCATCCCACCAATGGCTGAAAAGTCAACAACATCTGTTTCTGTTT
>JAHDDD010000051.1:0-2921 GCA_020629535.1 Saprospiraceae bacterium | reverse complement strand
AATCAGAACCACCAATATCTGCCGTGCTGCATCCTTCGTAAGTTTGAGCAGCTGGGCATTGATCTATCACTGGTATGGTTGTATCTTGTATGGTAATGGTTTGGGTACAAGTAATGGATACATTATCACAAGCATCATATGCTCTGTATGTTCTAGTGATGACAATATCTGCTGGACAAGCACCTGTACTTGAATCGACATATGTTACTCTATCTAAAGCACAATTGTCTGAGGCCATCCCACCAATGGCAGCAAAATCAGCAACTTCAGTTTCTGTTTCAGTATATGGTAAATCAGAACCACCAATATCTGCCGTGCTGCATCCTTCGTAAGTTTGAGCAGCTGGACATTGATCTATCACAGGAAGCGTTGTGTCTTGAATTATTATTTGCTGCGTGCAGGTTTGTGATGGATTGTTACAATCATCAAATGCAGTATATGTTCGAGTGATGACGATATCATCAGGACATTCTCCTGTAACGGTATCAATGTATCTTACAACTTGAATTGCACAATTATCAGTGGCCATTCCACCTATTAAAGTAAAATCTGGCACATCCATAACCGTTGTACTGAATGCCAAATCAGGTGCACCAATATCAGCCGTACTACATCCTTCATAAGTTCTCATCGGAGGACAAGTGGCAATTACCGGTACTTGTGTATCTTGAATAGTAATTAGTTGTTGACAAGTCATGGAAACATTACCACAGACATCATAAGCTGTATAGGTTCTGGTCACAACTAAGTCCGCAGGACATCCGCCTGCCATGGTATCAAAGTAGGTAACTTTATCAAAGTTACAATTATCAGAAGCTGCACCTCCAAGTGCTGTGAAATCCGGTACATCAGCTTCAGTTTCAGAATAAGCCAGATCAGGAGCACCAATATTTGCCGTACTACATCCTGCATAACTTCTGGCAGGAGGACAAGCTGTAATCATCGGGTTAACATCATCAATAAATGTCCAAGTCTGGGTACAGGTTTGAAATTCTTCTTCTGCATCTTGCATTCCATCATTGTCAGCATCATCAATAATCGTATAAGTTCTGGTTATAACTCTTGGGCTAGAAACGCAACCCATACCATTGTCTGCATCGCTTGATAAAATCAAAACAGAATTGCATGCGCCTGTTATCGATGGTGTCCCACTAAGTGCTTCAAACTCAGCTTGAGTTGTAGCTGCTGCTGGAGGAGCTGTATAACAAACAGCTGTTCCTTGATCAATTGTTGGACATTCAACCAAAAAACAACTTCCAAGTGTAAAAACACGCACAGCTTCACAAGCGTCTTGTCCAACATAATTGATGTCAACCCAATGCTCGGCGCAATCATTGGCAACAGTTATAGTTTGTGTGGTCTCTCCAGTATCCCAGAGGTATTCCAGATTAGAACACACAGTTCCACCGTTTACCATGGTGATATTTGCAGTCATATCAACTGTTGTTCCATCGGCCGAACAAACTTTATCAACCAAGCCTTCAAACTCTGGGTAGAGCGTTACATTCATTATTAAAGGAGGAGGTGGCATGTCAGGATCATCGCAAGGACCTGGTGGAGCGGTGATGCAATATTCAAAGCTAACACCTGCACAATCAGTTATAGCTGGTCCTGTATAGACGAATGACGGATTTTCGCATTTGATATTCACCCCTGGTCCAGAACCGCAATCCAAGTAACCAATGTTTGTAATATCTGTACATGTGGTCCAATCTACACAAACAACGCCAGGCATATCTTCTTCTTCTGGATACCCTATCACTTCCAAGGAGTTTGAACAATTTTCAATGCTTGTAAAAGTGTTCAGCATTAATTCTGGGATGGAGACAATTGTTATTTCACCATCAAAGTCTGCTCCGCCAGATTTACAAAGTACCATATTTACCATATTATTGGGATCAGGAGTTAAATCACAAATCGGTCCACAATAATCTGAAAATGACCCCAGGGTAGCACAGTCTGATATTCCTGCATATCCTGTAGCACAAGGCAGATCTGATGAAACTATTTCAAAAGCTTCAAAATCTGGATGAAATTCAATTGAAATAGTAGCACATGAATTCATACCACTGCAGCATGGATTATTCATCACAAAAGAGATAGTAGCCGTGGCATCTGGAGCGGCTGACAAATCAACATCATAATGATTTGTCCCTGCATCATTACAAAATGGATTATCATCCTGGGCATTGAGATTAGTAATCCCTAGTAGGAGAAATCCACATAAAATCGATACAACAATCCTAAGGTTGGCGCTTGAATTATTCATTGGGTTCTAGTTAGTTTTTATGACCAGAAACCTTTTGAAATGGTAAATGATGTCCGGGAAAATATCAGCAAGAATCAGGATATTATTCTATAGCGATTTGTGTAGTTTCCTTACCAATCAAAAGAAGTTCTCATCAAAATTCCAATGAAAATAATTCACTCATGCACAGCTTTAAAACAATACAATGAAAAAAAATCAATATAATTTTTTCATATAAATAAGCAGCTTTTAAGCAGCTACTTACATATAACAACAAAATCTACTTTGTAAATTGACTGACACATTTTTATAAATTTCAATCAGATATGGAAAAGGAGATGAATTTAGAAAAGGAACAGAAAAGAGTAGTTTTTTAAAATGCGAAAAGCCTAAGTTTGCTACCAAACTCAGGCTCTTTCGACTAAGGTCTCAAAATAAGAAAACTACTTCTTAGTCGGTATTGGGGGGTTAAGGTTCTTCAACAAAGATATGAACCATAATTAATATATAAAAGTTTCACATATATTATTTTTTAAAATCTTTTACTTCAGTTAATCCTTCCAAATTCTCCTATCAATGATGATGATAAAATAGAATTGTGCTAAGTTTGCAACTAATTAGCCCAAGTGCTGGAACTGGTAGACAGGCATGGTTGAGGGCCATGTGTCCTTAT
>JAHDDD010000437.1 GCA_020629535.1 Saprospiraceae bacterium | reverse complement strand
ATCAGTCCCTTTTTTATTTGTATAAATTCAAAGGTTATTTGGTAATTTTATCAATGCAAAGAAAGCTCAATACATGTCCATGAAATACGCGATTGCTGCAGGTCATTGGTTAACAGCTCAGGTGGCGGAAGATGTTTTGAAAGAGGGTGGTAATGCCTTCGATGCGGCTGTTGCAGCCTATCTCACAATGTTTTTTTCTGAACCCGCCATGGCTTCTATCGGAGCAGGAGGATTTGCTAACATATACGAACATACCGGAAGAAATTATATTCTCGACTTTTTCTGTCAAACGCCATTGACCAAAAACCCAACATCAAACTTTACTAAAATCGAGGTTGATTTTGGTGAAAGTATGGAGTATTTCTATGGTGGCCCGTCAAGTATGGCCGTACCAGGCGCTCCAGCATTGATTCACTATCTAGTTGATCATCTTGGAACAATGCCACTTAAAGAGCTGGCGGAACCGGCAATGCAGTATAGTCAAGAAGGTATTGCACTTACTGACTTTCAAGCTGAAGATATTAATCTATTGAAGAATGTTTTTGGTCTACAGAAAGCAGGAAGAGACATTTTCTTCAAGGATGGAAAGCCGAAGTCAACAGGTGATTTTCTTCAGATGTCTGCCTATGCTGACTTACTTGAGACCTTTAGAAGAGAAGACAGAGATTGGTTCTATCATGGTGAATTATCCAAAAAAATAATCAATTATAGCGAATCCAATGATGGTCATCTTCAAGCGTTGGATTTTGAAAAGTATCAGGTAAAAATTCGCAAACCGCTTCATTTCGCATTTCAAGATTTGGATGTGAGTGTTCCTGATTTGCCTTCTATGGGAGGTGGATTGCTCTATTTGTTTCTAACTTCATTAGATAAATCTTCATTAATCAATGCATTGTCATTTGAGCATATACACGCTTTACGTGAGGCTTTTGCCCAATGTTTTCAATTTATGGATGATGTCAAAGCCCTTGATCAAAAACTTTCATCCTCTTTCCAAAATCGCAAGCAGAGCGATGCACAAAATGGTGGCACCAATGGAACATCCCATTTTAATATCGTCGATAAATTGGGTAATGCCATCTCACTTTCCACTTCCATTGGAGAAGGATGTGGTTGGTTTATCCCTGATACGAATATGCAAATGAACAACATGCTAGGCGAAACCGCCTTGTTGCCCAATGGACTAGAAAGTTGGCTGCCAGATCGCAGGTTGAATTCCATGATGAGCCCTACCATGGTTTTCAAAGATCAAAAGCCAGTTTTTATTACTGGTTCCGGTGGTTCAATTCGAATCCCATTCTCGATCGGTCAACTTTTGTTTAATAAATACAAACTTGGATTGGATACAACTGAGGCCATTCACCATCCTCGAATCTTCGAGAACAGAGAAAAACTCTACATGGAAGAAGGCTTTGATTTGAAAGATATGAATCCTCAGAAATCAGTCAAAATCTGGAAGCAACTAGAGCTTCTTTTCGGGGGGACTCATAGCATAGACCTTCAAAAGCAGTTGGCTGTTGGTGACACAAGACGGGAAGGCACTGGAATCGTTGCTCTTTGATTCCGAACTTTGTACCTTTAAATTGAGAGATTTTTCTCGCCATTAAATATCGCATTAATGAAATTGTATCAAAACAAATGGAAATTACTGTGCGTTTTTCTGACCTTGGTCGTCATTTTGGTTTTCATATTCAGACATCGTATAACAGAACACAAAGTCACCAAAGCAAAGATGGATATACTGGAAACCCTTATAAAGGATGATCCTCAGCAATCAAAGGAGAACATCAAGACGATCCTCGATACGACTTTCAAAGATTTGAAATCCGATGATCAAAAGGACAGAAAATAATGTCCAATTACCAAAAGGTCAAATAACAGGATGCGAAGATTTGTGTGACGAAGTCCTATTGTTCTTTCGACTTACTCTGTCCCGATCAAATCCAAAATGGCTTGACCATAATTTTCTAGTTTTGCTTGACCTATGCCATTAATACCAAGGAGCTCCTGTTCATTCTTCGGACTTGTCGCTGCAATTTCTTCTAATGATTTATTAGAAAGTATCACGTAGGGAGGTACGTTTCGTTGTCGGGCAAGTCCATTGCGCCATTCCTTTAAATTGTGGAGTAATGTCTGGTCAAGATTGCTCAAGTCTACATTTGATTTGACTTGTACCTGGGTTTTCTTCTTCCTCAATTCAAATTTTCTGAGAGGTACTTCCATTTTTTCGTAAAGTACTTTTTTTGAAAGAGGAGTGGTTTTCAATTTTGAATAATCGCTAAGATCTATTTTGATGAATCCTTGGTTGATCATTTGTGTAATATAGAATGACCAATGAGAAGCGGGTATGGCAGAACCGACACCATAGGTCTTGATTTGATGCCAGCCTCTTTGCACAATTTCTTGGCGTTGGGAGCCTCGTAAAACATCAACTATTTGATTGAGTGTTGCCATCTCATTACATCTGATAATGGCACTTAAGCACATCTTAGCAAGGGTAGAGCCATCTTCGATTTCAGGAGGATTCTCACAAACATCACAATGTCCACAGTTTTGTTCG
>JAHDDD010000050.1 GCA_020629535.1 Saprospiraceae bacterium | reverse complement strand
TTGTTGAGCACTTTCGCATAATTACCATCTTTTAATATCCTTGAAATAGAAACCAGCGATGTACTAAACACAAAACTCTTCAGCGAACCCAATGCTTTCTGAAAATGAAACATGAAATCAATTAGAAATTTACTGTAAAGCTCCATAGACTTACTTACATCGCATATCAGAATAAGATTGAGCTTCTTTATTTTTTGTTCTTTGAATATAAATTGATTGATCTCACCTCCATCTCTTAAAGATTTGGCAATGGTTTTTTTAATATCCAATTTTCCCTTTCGGGCAATTTTATATCGACGATTGTGTGTGTTTGCCAATCTTGCAACCAAGAGCCTTATTATGGTTTGCAATGTATCATGCTCATTGACATCGAATTCTGAAAAGTCCTTATTGGTCAATGCTTCGAAAGCGCTGTAAGATGCCAACTCTTCCTCCTCACTCACCTTACCATTGAACAACCAATTTTTCAAATTTTTTAGACTTGGGGCTTTGTTGCCAGAATTTTGACTACGCTGTTTTTCTTTTGCTGACTTTTTTGATTTACTATTTTCTGCGAATTCCAACTCCTTCCAATATTGCTTATACAGCTCATCAAATCTTAGGAACTCATTCTTATTCTTAACAAACAGAGATTTGTAAAGGGTTTTCTGTTCATCGAATGATCGTGGAATACATTCACTAAAACAAAGAAGAAAATTCACTTCTTCTTCCGGTCCAAGCGTGAATCCTTGGCTTCTGAAAAAGTGCGCCATTTGGACAACGTGAGCAGGAAGATTGGTCTGCTTAACAATGTTTTGCATCAACCCATCTTTAGGTTCACTCCTGTTTTTTCGAATAGCTCATCCAGCGAAAGTTGTGCCTCCCTTATATCTTGCCAATCTTTCAATACAACACCAAGGGTCGATTCAACCACATGTTTATCGAGAACATCGATATGCATGGACGCCAAAGCCGTTGCCCAATCCAATGTCTCTGCAACGCCGGGTAGCTTTTCCAATTTCATTTGGCGCAGCTCTTTCATGAATTTGCAAATCTGATCCGCTAGGGTTTTATTTATTGCAGGAACCTTACTGAGTACGATTTCCAATTCTTTTTCAAATGTGGGATAATCAATCCACAGATATAGACATCTTCTTCTCAATGCTTCTGACAATTCTCTGACACGATTGCTCGTGATGACTACATAAGGAATTGATTTTGCATGGATCGTCCCAATTTCTGGAATTGTTATTTGCCAATCAGAAAGCAACTCAAGAAAGAAACTTTCAAACTCTTCATCGGCACGATCAATTTCATCAATGAGTAAGACCTGAGGTTCTTCTGCTGTGATGGCCCTCAATAAAGGTCTTTGCATTAAAAAATCATTTCCAAAGATTGAATCTTCTTTCTCCTTCAAACTCAGGTCACTCTGCTCTGTCATTTTAAGATACAACAGTTGCCTTTGGTAGTTCCATTCGTATAGAGCTTGACTGGCATCAAGACCTTCATAGCATTGTAATCTTATCAGCTTTGTATTCAACGCCTTGGACAAGACTTTGGCGATCTCTGTCTTTCCGACACCAGCTGGCCCCTCCACCAATAATGGCTTTTTCAAAAACTTACTTAAATGAATGGATGTTGCAATTGAATCATCTGTGACATAATTCTGCTCTTCCAGGAGCTTTACTACTTCATCTACTCCTTCAATTTTTGCCATGTTCATTTTCTTTCAAATAAGATTCAATTTCTTCTGCAATCTCAAACAAACTTGCGCAAACTATGGTAGGCTCGAATCCCATCGGATCCCAAACTGAATTTTGATCTCTTTTTAGCCAAACTGTTTTCATTCCATAGTTGGCCGCTCCGATTACATCGAAACTATTTCCAGAGACCATCCACGTATCCGATTTTTCTGTACTGGTTTTTTCATTAAAGTATTTGTATCCGGTAGGATTTGGTTTGAAAGATTTCACATCTTCCATACTCACAACGCCATCCAATGATTCCAGAATCTCGGCTTGCTTCAATAAATCTGACACAGCACTTTTACTACCATTTGAATAGGCATACAATTTGAATCCGTGGTTCTTTAATTTAACGATGCTCACCTTTACGTCTGCAAAAGAAGACAATCTCTCATAAGAGCCGATGAGTTTTCTGCGTTGATCCTCATCTGTGTTCAAACCCATTTGTTGGACTGCATATTCTAATGCTTGTTGAGTGACGATTGAAAAGTCGACGTACTGATTCATCAATCCTCGTCGGAAAGAATATTCCAACTGTTTGGAACGCCACAATTCTGACAACTGATCTGCTTTCTCATCAAACATATCTCTCAAAATCATTTTCACAGAGGTAGTGTCCATCAATGTGCCATATACATCTAGAGCAAGTGTTTGTGTTTTCATTTTTAATGAATAAAGCCTGAACTCATACAGAGGTCAGGCTTTAATATTTGATTTTTTAGGGATTAAATCAAGTTTTTCAGCGCTCGCTTAACAAAAACATGAGCTAAATGTGTTCGATACTTTTCAGAGGCATAATGATCGCTCATAACTGATACACCTTCTGTTACATTTTGAACTGCTGCATCGATTGTTTCTGCATTCAAGGGTTTTCCAGTCAATGCACTTTCCACAGACATGGGCCTGTATGCTGACTCTGCGACGCCTGTCAATCCTATTCTTGCAGACTTCACAATTCCTCCATCCATTTCAACGGCTGCAGCACATCCAACCAAGGCAAATCTTGAAGCGGGTTGCTTAAACTTAACATATGTAGAGTGACGGTTAAAAGCTGTTTTGGGTATGCTAATTGAAGTGATAATTTCACCTTCTTCTAGTGCTGTTTCATAGAAGCCTTTGAAGAACTGATCAATGTCAACGGTTCGCTTGCCTCCGCTGCTTTGAATGATAACATTTGCATCAGTAGCAAGTAATACAGCGGGCCAATCAGCTGCAGGATCTGCATGAGCAATGCTTCCTCCAATGGTCCCCATATTCCTAACTTGGATATCCCCTATCTCGCAGGCCGCCTGCCCCATCATAGGACAATGTTCAGCCAACACAGCATCTGACGCTATGGCCGCATGCGTCACTCCAGCTCCAACTGTAATTGACTTTTCATTATCATTGATTGATTGAAGTGAAGTTATTTTAGAAATATCGACTAGTGCACCGGGGGCATTCAGCCTCAACTTTAGAGCTGGAATCAAACTGTGACCTCCGCCCAAGATTTGAGCATCTCCGCCCAACATCCCAATGGCTTCTTCAACAGACCCAGCTCTTTTATATTCAAATGTATTTGGTATCATGTTTAGTTTTTTAGTTTTTAGTTCTTAGTTTTTAGTTTATTAGCCACTAGCTCACTGATTTCAACCAGCATTCATTGCATTCCAAACTCTCTCAGAGGTCATTGGCATTTGAATGTCTTTAACTTTATGGCCTGCTTTCCAAAGGGCGTCAATCACTGCATTTACAACTGCAGGTGTTGAACCAATGCATCCGGCTTCTCCGGCTCCTTTTACACCTAATGGGTTGTGCGGACAAGGGGTTACAGTTCGGTCAATTTCAAAACTTGGAAGATCATCAGCACGTGGCATACAATAATCCATATAGGTACCATTGATCAATTGACCGGTTTCGTCGTATACGGTTCCTTCATGTAAAGCTTGTCCAATTCCTTGCGCCAAGCCGCCATGTATTTGTCCGTCAACAATCATTGGATTGATGACATTCCCTACATCATCAACGGCGATAAATCTCTTCAATTCAACCTTACCTGTTTCTTTATCTATTTCCACGATGGCCACATGCGCTCCAAACGGATAGGTGAAATTTGTTGGATCGTAAAAACTACTAAAGTCGAGTCCAGGCTCTAGACCCTCAGGATAATTGTGAGGAACGTATGAGGTAAGCGAAACATCGCCAAATCCAACAGACTTATCAGTGCCTTTTACTGTCCATTTACCATCTTCATAATTCAAATCATCTGGAGAAGCTTCCAAAAGGTGAGCAGCGATCTTAGCACCTTTTTCTAAAACCTTGTCAATGGACTTTACAATAGCAGATCCACCAACGGCCAAACTTCTTGAACCATAGGTACCCATTCCAAAGGCCACCCGATCTGAATCACCATGAATGATTTCTATGTCTCCGATATCAATCCCTAATTTATCAGCAACAACCTGAGCAAATGTGGTTTCGTGACCTTGTCCGTGAGAATGAGAACCGGTGTATACGCTCACTTTTCCCGTAGGCTGAACAGTTACTTGAGCGGATTCGAATAAACCTGCTCTTGCTCCAAGGGCACCAACCACTGCAGACGGTGCAATTCCGCAAGCTTCTATGTATGTTGAAAATCCTATTCCCAACAATTTCCCATTGTTTTGTGCTGCTTGCTTGGCTCGGAAATCTTCATAACCAATCATCTCGAGCGCTCGATTAAGGACAGGCTCGTAATTACCACTATCATATTGAAGAGCAACTTGCGTTACATAACCTTCCTTCTCCACACCATCGAATGCAGGAATAAAATTTTTCATTCTCAATTCTGCCGGATCCATATTCATCTCAAGAGCTGCCAAGTCTATCAATCGTTCGATGAGGTATGTGGCCTCTGGTCTGCCGGCTCCCCTGTATGCGTCAACTGCATTTGTATGAGTAAATGTGGCTGTCACATCAACATTGATCTTTGGTGTAGTATACAATCCTTGAAACAAGGTACCATGCAAATAGGTTGGAACAGCGGGAGCGAAGGTTGAGAGATAGGCGCCCATATTTGCATAAGTATATGCTTGCAATGCCACCATTTTACCATCGGCATCAAATCCCATTTTTGCATGACTTACGTGATCTCTCCCATGTGCGTCTGTCAGGAATGATTCACTTCTTTCTGCAGTCCACTTTATTGGTCTTCCTACAATTTTGGAAAAATACACCACCAATGCTTCTTCAGTGTAATGGAATATTTTACTGCCAAAACCTCCTCCCACATCTGGTCCAACGACTCTCACTTTATGTTCTGGCAATCCCAATACAAAGGCACACAAAAGCAATCTGGTCAAGTGGGGATTTTGGGTGGAGGTGTGAAGTGTATATCTATCATATGCTGTATCGTATTCGCCGATGGCAGATCTGGGCTCGATGGCATTGGGGACCACGCGTTGATTTACGAACTCTAGTTCAGTGACGTGAGCAGCGGAAGCAAGGGCTGCCTCTACTTCGTCTTTTGGATTTCCAATTTCCCAATCGAAACAAATGTTGTTTGGCACATCTTCATGAACCAAAGGTGCGCCCGGTTGAGCAGCAGCTTTTGGATCGGTCACAGCATCCAAAATGTCATAATCCACATTGATTAATTCTGAAGCATCTTTTGCAATGGCTTTTGAATCTGCAATCACGATCGCTATGGCATCCCCAACATGACGCACTTTCGTTCTGACCATCAATGGATGTGGAGGCTCTTTCATGGTATCACCATTTTTAAAATTCACCTGCCAACCGCAAGGAACACCTGCAATACTTTCTGGAACATCGGCACCAGTAAACACTGCAGCGACACCATCCATAGCCTTTGCGGCATCAGTATCAATACTATTGACTTTTGCATTTGCATATGGCGAACGTAGTATGTATGCGTAGGCCATATTATTTAATTTTATATCATCTGTATATTTGCCTTGACCAGTAATGAAGCGCTTATCTTCGAGTCGCTTTACTGATTTTCCTATATATTTTGTCATTATTTTTAATTTAGAAATTGATTCAATTTTTCTTAAGCCGTTGCGCCATTCATTTTTCCAGCAGCATATTGAATGGACTTCACAATATTGTGATAGCCAGTACATCTGCAAAAATTGCCTTCTAATGCTTCCCTAATTTCATGTTCACTTGGACTTGGATTTCTTTTCAAGAGATCAGTCGCTGCCATCATCATACCTGGAGTGCAAAATCCACATTGCAATCCGTGTTCTTCTCGAAAACCTTCTTGCATTGGATGTAGTTCTCCATTTTTAGATAATCCTTCTACAGTGGTAAGTTCACTACCATCGGCTTGTACAGCCAATACGGTACATGATTTAATTGCCTTGCCATCCATATGTATGGTGCATGCTCCACAACTACTTGTGTCACAACCAATATGGGTCCCCGTTAAAGAGAGATGCTCTCTGATAAAATCCACCAACAGAGTACGGGCTTCAACTTCTGCCGTGTGCATTTTGCCATTTACTGTAATTGAAATTTTGTTGGCCATTGATATTCTTTTGTGATGATTAAAATTAATTGAAAAGATTTTTGAAAAATTTCACCAATCGCTCAAAGAAAGACAGTGCAGGTTCTTCATTCAATGGTGACGAGCGAGAAGGAACTTCTCGATTTGGTTCAAATACGGGTTCTGTTACCCTGACATTTGTATCCGGCTCTATTTGTTCTAGAACTTCAGTTTGCGAGTCTTCAGCAATCTCTGGTTCAACATCCAAAGGTTCGCTGGATTGATTTTCCATGGCTCCATGTGATGGAATAAGATTACCTGATTTTTTTTGCTCTTCTATATGCTCTTCAAGGGACTTAAAAACTTCTTTGGTGATACTATTGGCTACACCAGTCAATACTCTTTGACCTGTCCTTGCAATTACACCAGAGAGGTTGGCTTTTCCAGAAAAACTAAGTTCGGTAGAATTGGAATCGACAGAGCTTAAGTGCATATTAACGGTAGCGTGTGCGTTTCCGATTTTGCTAAGTTGTTCCATTTTGATTGCGAAGGAATCGGGTTGAATTTTATCGACAACATATAACTTCCCACTAAATGAACCTTTGACAGGTCCGATCTTGATATCTGAAATTGACTTATAACTATCTTCTCCCAGCACCTCAAGTTTAGTGACACCAGGTGTTATCTTGGCCAGAACTTCGTGATCCATCAAATAAGACCATAAGGTGTCTACATCAATTTTGAATACATGCTTACCTGATACATTCATTTTAAGGGTAAATCAAATTGTTCTAAGTTTCCAAAATATAGTAATAAATATCTCAAAAACGTAGAAATTTGAATTTTTATACCGTAAAAATCATTTACTGCAGAACAAACAAAACATATTAGACGAAGATCATATGTTTAACCAGCAGATGCTAAGCAAAAAAGTTAGGCAAGTACACACTCACTGCTACTATGAACACAAAAAATAAAAGTAAGATCATCGCTTTTGGCAAATCAAAATCCCAGGAAGACTCTAAGGTTTCAACATCTGATTTATCAAATCTTGCATTAAAGAACAAACTGAAAATGACCGAAACAACAAGCGTAACAACTGCGCCTATTGCATTCCACCAAAACCAGAAAAGATCTTTCACGAACAACCATAAAAATACATTGACGAGCACCCCACACAGCAGACCGATATTGGCACCAATGTAATTTGTTCTCTTAATTCCTATGGCTGCAATAAATGTTGCGAGAATCGGCCCATAAAAAACTGAACCTATTTTATTTATTGCTTCAATAACTGTGTCGGCAATATTGCCTGTAAAGAAAGCCAACACGATACAAACTGACCCCCAAAATAAGGCAGACCATTTTGACAAACGCATATAGTCCTCCGTTGGGAGTTTTTTATCGCGATTGAAAAAGTCTTCAACTGATGCTGCACTTAATGAATTAATCGTAGAACTCAGTGAGGACATCGCAGCTGAAAAAATGGCCACCATCAAAATTCCAATAACACCATGAGGCAAGTATTCTCTAATAAAAATTGGGATCATCAAATCAGGATTATTTGTCGGAATCATTGACCTGAATTCTGGCTGCTTCACTACCAGTGTTCCAATCACCAACCCCATAATACAATAGACAAAAGTGATCGGAAAACGCATAAGACCATTGCACAAAAGTGCCTTCTTTAGAGTGCCTAAATCTTTAGCAGAAAATAATCTTTGAACTTGGCTTTGATCGGTACCATAATATGAGACATAAAGGAAAAACCCACCTATAAGCATTGGCCAAAAACCAAATTGTTGACCATCAAAACCCATCTTACTAAAATCCACTGCTTGTAATCTCACCGGATCTACATTCGCCGTAAAGGCGGACCAACCTCCCAATTGATTCAAACCCGCAAACAAACATATAATGATACCCAAAAACAAAATCAGCATTTGAATCATATCTCCGTACACAACCGCTTTCATACCTCCCTGATATGAATAGATCAATGTGATCAGACCTATAATCAAAATGGTGACGTACATCGGTACATCCATTACGCTTGTAAGGATCAATGCAACTGTATAGATCATGACGCTTGTCGCAAATGCCCTGGAAAATTGAAACACACCGCTCAGTAGCAACCGAGTAGATGAGTCATACCGCCGCTCTAAATATTCGTATACACTTACCAAACCTGCTTTGTACATTGGAGGAATCAAGAAGATCATTAGAAAAAGCATTGCCAATGGTACGGCAAATTCGTAGGTCAACCACATCATACCACCTCCACTTTTTAAGCCTACAAAGGCAGGTGCAGAAATGAAACTGATGGCTGACAATTGAGTCGCTGCTGTACTCAATGAAAGAGGAAACCAACCAAAACTTTTACTACCCAGAAAATAATCCTTGCCAGATTTAGACTCCTTAAATGCTCGTCCCAAGTAAAGGAATCCAACTACGTATAAAGTGATTACCAGATAGTCAATATAGTTCATTAATTGTTTTTAAGAATATTAATCAATGTTGAGGCAGTCCATGAAAAATGATTTCCACCGTAACCATGTGCATTGCTTTCAGCTATATCTTTTTGGGCTTCGTAGTATTCGAAAAAACCAAAATTCTCAATAAGATGAACTGTATCTTCTCTTATAACTTTTGCCAATTCGTGCTTACCGTATGCAACCATACCGTGAGCCACCATCCAATTCATGTGAGGCCAAATGGGTCCACGCCAATATCTTTTAGAATCAAATCTTGGGTGATGGACATCAAAACTGGGACATAAAAAATAACCGTTTTGATGCAAGTCAGAAAGATAGCTCGCCATTTGATCGGCTTGATTTTCAGTGGCTAAACCGGCATACAATGGAATTAATCCGCCAACCTCCTTCATTGGAATTTGCTCCTGAGAACGAAGATCATAACTGGCAAAACTTGACAGTTGATCGCTCCAAAATTTCTGTCTGTAGTTTTTCTCAGATTCTTGGATCCATTCATCTATTTCTCCGTGATCAAGGTCCAACATTTGACCCACAGATGATAAACTTTTGTTTGATTTAATCAAAAGTGCATTCATCATGCTGTCCTGGATGAGAAAAGGACTTTCTTCTGCAATCTCTGGACCATCATATTGATACTTTTTCCCCAATTGAAGCAAGTAAACATATCGGTCATACTGATCTTGCGTTGGTCTTTCTGAGGCATCGGCGATGCTGGTATCTCTTCTTTGATATGCAGGAATATCACCTTGTTTAATCTCTATTCTATTGAGAGATTCATCCCAAAGAGGCGAATTATCTCTTCCTGATTCCCATGGATGGTACATGAAAAACAGTTTCTCTTTGTGAGGGTCTCGATATTCGTAAAAGTACCTATGATACTTTACCACCTTTGGATAAATGGCTTTTGCAAAGTCCACCACATCGGGATGCATTCCACTAACCTTGAGTAGATTTTCAAGGACAAATCCCATAACAGGTGGCTGGGTTATGCCTGATGATTTTGGCATATCTGGGGCACCTTTATTTACTGAAGATTGCCAGAAATCAAAATTCGGAAAATAGGTAGTTTCTTTCTCGCTATGAAAAAGAATATGCGGCACCATTCCGTTTTCCCATTGACCGGAAAATAAAGATTGTATTTCTTGAATGGCCTTTGATACATCATAATGTATCAGACCCATGGCTACAAAGCCAGAATCCCAATTCCATTGAAAGGGATACAAGCGACTGGTTGGAATGGTGAATCCATTTTTCCAATTCTGTTCTAGAATGGTTTTGGCACGTACAATGAGCTGCTCTTTTAGCATTATGCAATTTAAAAAAAGGAAGGATATTTCAGAAAATATCCTTCCTTGCCTAACAAATCTAATTAACTAAAAATCGAACGCCGCACGGACAAAAAATCTTGTAGGAAGAATAGGTCTGCCTACAAAAAATTCTCCTCCACCGACCTGACTGTTGCCTTGTCTTGGTGACCCCTCAGTGATGCCTGCTGAATCCAGTAGATTAAATATTGCAATGCCCAGCCTAAGAGATTCATTCTTCTTACCCAAGCCAAACGTATATCCGGCATCGAGTCTAACGATATTAAAACCGCCTAATTCAACGGAATTACTATTGTTGGCAAACTTACTACCCAAAAAGTTGGAGGTAAGATTTGCATCAAATCCCCCATTGTCAAAATTGACACCAACCATACCCATTACATTAGGTATTCTGGCGATGCTGTTGCCTTCCTGCTCAGGATTTCCTTCTACTTTCGTGAATTGATGATCTTGATATGTGAAGTTTCCAAAAAGATCCAAGCCTTTCATCACGTTGTAATTTAGATTTGCCTCAAAACCAACTGTTCTTGTATCTTGTAATTGAACTGATTCAATAATATTTGCAGGATTATTCGGATCATTTATAAAATCAACATTTCTTCTGTCAGTCAATGAATTGAAAAAGAAAGCTGCTGTTCCTGCTAATTTCGCACTTCCATATTTTGCTCCTAATTCAGCTTGAATAACTTTTTCAGTTTCATATGATTGAGTCACACCATTGGTTGAGAATTTTACTGATCTCAATTGTGGAAAGAAGTATCCACGCGAGACGCTTGCATACACATTTGTATTTGCACTCAACTTATAAAGCCCGGCAATAACTGCTGCGACATCTGACGCATCCACGGTACCTTTTTGAAATACGTTGGAACCTACTCCACTCTCTCTGCTTATAATCCCTGCTGCTCTCTCCCATCTCAAACCGACATCCAGATTAAATCTCTCTCCTTTGATCTCATCGGCTGCATAAAATGCGATCTTTGAGCTTTCGTGATATCTGTTAGATGTTTGTCGACCTGCGATAAAACCATTGGTAGAATAATTGACCACGTTACCTGTTGAATCGGTATAACTTACACCTACTGCGCGAGGAGAATTTGTAAAATCACCCAAAACGTTATGAATCCAGTTATTGTCATCAGCACGTGTATACGCTGTAAAAGTGCCAATTGTAAGATTGTGATTTCCGGCAGCCTTTGTGAGATTGATTTCTCCAACAAGTTCTTCCATTCCTCTATCTCTGTCGAGAATTCTATTCTCAAAAAGCAAGTCATTGGCTGCCAATTCCTGGCCGGTGTCTGAATATGTAAAGACAGCATCAGCCGGCAAACCACGGTCTACCAAATAATTTGCCTGATCTTCAGGTGTATTATGTGCTCCATCACCATCAAGGAAAAGATTAAAATAATGATCGTATTTCGCTGCCTTGGCTTTTGATGAAAGTCTCCAATCATTGCCAAATGAATGATTTACATCAACCATGACAAATCCACCATCTGTAGTTACACCATTTCCGATGGGTGACTTAAATTGTCCAAATGGTGTTGCAAATGAAAAGTCTTTGAGGTCTGCGGAAAGCATTGTGAATATCTCTTCTCCGTCATTTCCAATCGGCCTTGCTCTATCTCCAGTGGAATTGTCAAGTGGATATGGCAAATAGAATTGGACATTATCATCAATCAATTGTGTCGAAACCACAACACTACTCTTGCCATCATTAAACAATTTCTTTACGTTCCCTCGAATTTGATAACCCCGTGTCGGCATACCAGTCTCCAGAGGTCCTTCGTCGTATCTATAAAACCCTGATACAGCATAATATAAATTTTCAGCCAATGGACCAGAAGTCAGGAAGTCAACTTTGGCTCTCCCTGCTTGTCCCCACTCTAATTGCACTTTGTTGTCTGATTCTTCACCTCCTCGAATACTGTTGTAGTTCACTATACCTGCCACTGATCCGGCTCCGAATAAACTAGCTGAACCTCCTCTCACAAATTCAAGATTTCTTAACCCAATGTCATTTCTAAAATAAACATCGTGCGCAGAACTATTCAATCCGAAAGTACTTAAGATTGGAATTCCATCGATTTGAAGTGGAGTAAACGCATACTGTCCACCGGAGGGAAATCCTCTGACAAACAAATTGGTAGCTACTTCACCTCCACCTCCTTCAGCGGTGATCCCAGGGACAGTCCTCAGAATATCTGCTTGCGATGAACTCGTAAGTCTTTGAATATCTGCAGAATTCAAAACGGTCAATGACATAGGAGCATCTTTTTGCGTTCTCCCGCTAAAAGTACCTGTCACTATCACCTCGTCTAGGGCAAGGGCATCTTCACCCAGAGTCATGTTCAATTCGCTTATTCCGCTCTCTACTTTCATGACACTGGTTGCATATCCAACATATGAAAATGAAAGTGTTCCGCCATCAGGAACGTCAATACTATAATTTCCATTTAGGTCAGTAATAGTACCTGCGTTTGAACCAACAACTGAGACATTAACCCCAATCAAAGGCTCCCCTGAGTCATCACTTACATTCCCAGAAACACGGTTTTGAGCAAACAAACCTGTAGTAATAAAAAGACCAGACATAACAAATGTCTATGAATAGGTAGTTTTTCCATAGTAAATATTGGTTATTTTATACTAGTTAAATTTGAATTTGGTAATACGCTTTATACAGCAATAATAATTAGGTTTTTCTCTATTTTGTTGACATTATTCTGTATCATTATGATACTATACTGCAATATTTTAACTCTTTAATACTTAATTATTTCATTATAGTAACATGAAACCAGAATTTGAACAGATCATTGCCAAGCCTCAAAATTCTTACGAGGTGAAAGAGATCATAAGGGAAAGTAGACCTTTGCTCAGCCAGGCATGGCATTATCATCCTGAACTAGAAATTTGTTTTACCCGCTTGAGTAACGGTAAGCGATTTGTGGGAAACAATATTTCAAATTACGTTGATGGAGATCTTGTCATGATTGGTTCGAATGTTCCTCATGGTTTTACTACACCGACCCGATGTGAGCAGGTGGTGATACAAATGCAACACGATTTCCTTGGAAAAGAATTTTTAGAAAAACCCGAGATCAGAGATATCTCTAAATTATTTGAAAGATCAAAACTGGGCTTGAGCTTTCATGGGGCAACAAAAAAGAAAGCGATCAAAAAGATCAATAAAATTTTAAAAAAAGATAAAGGCCAAAAATTGATTGCCTTTCTTGATCTATTACAAACCTTGGCAGACGACAAAGAAGCTCAGGAAATTTGCGACCAAGAATATGCCTTAGACCTCGACATCGGTCAATTGAATAGAATTAAACTTGTATACTCTTACATCATTAAAAATTACCAAAAGGAAATACATATACATGAAGTTGCACAACTGATAAATCTCACCGAATCTGCATTTTACAAATTTATCAAGAGACACACCAAAAAGACGCTCACTCAGATAATCAATGAATTCCGCATCAATCACGCAACCAAACTCTTATCCACAAGCAATCAGACCATCTCGGCCATCTGCTATGAATCGGGCTTCAATAATCTATCTTACTTCAATAGAAAATTCAAAGATATAATGGGCACAACGCCACAAGATTACCGAACCAAATATGACGGTTAGGAATATTCGTTAGTTAAGGTCTAAACTAATTGCCCTTACAATTTCTCCACTTTCACAACCTCTGCCCCCACTTCTAAGAAATAAAGACCTGAAGACAGCAATGAAACATCTAAAACAACTCTCCCATTTATTATCTTTTCTGAAGATAACAACTGACCAAGCCGATTGAATAACAAGATGTGCTTAATATTTGGATTTTCAACTTCTACTGTCAGTGAATGGTTTACCGGATTTGGATATGCGTTGATTCCCTTTGCGTTAACTTCTACATCTGAAGTATTCGTAACCAGCATCTCCATCACACAAGACTTTGCTGAATTACTGATTTCCCATTTCATATCGACTTCAAAGAAATCAATCAAATCCGTTCTTGCTGCCAGACTCCAAATTTTATATACATTATCGCGACATTCTTGGTAAGCAAATACGTCAGACCGGTTCTCAATATCTGGGTTAACGATTTGTTGATAAAATTCCTTCATCCATTCATCTTCTCCAAAATTCTTGTAGGAATAAATCAACAGACCAGACATCAAATCATTTATACTTTCAGTTTGAATCCATGGCATCAAAGATTGTCTCCAACCAAAATCGAAATTGTATTGATCGTTGTCTAAGTATTCGTTTAAATTTCCAACCATCCTATCAGCCCAAAATTCTAAGCCTGTAGTTCCGAAATAATGCATCTGCATATCTAGAGATTTTGGTACGATATAGGCCATGGCATTATTCATACCTACTGTCCACCAACCCCAATTTTGGATCTCGTCATTCATGGCCCAATCAAATTTGTCATTAAATGCAGGAAGCCAAAAATTTCTATTCAATTCATAAAAGAAAACTTGTGGAACTGCAGGTGTTCCACTCTCAACCAAATCATAAAACTGATCCAAGAAGAATTTTCCAGTGGACATACCCATGATACCATGATGCGCAAGCCCTCCTGCTCCACAGTTATCAATAACAACTTCAATCACCGGTTTATCATTGTACTCGGAAAGATTGTCCAAATTAGTCAGACCGGTAAACTCTTGAAATTTTAAAATGATATCATCAAACATTGAGAGGACCGTTTCCATGGTTTCAATATTTCTATCTTCAGGCGACTCTCCTTCAATCATCACAACGACATTATTCCCGATCCATGCCGTAGAATTTTGCGTATCAACACAGTAAGCAATTTGGTAATTGAAATTTGTTTCCTCCACTTCCACTTGGGCAAAAAGCATTGAAGGGAAAAGGACAAAAACGCACAAAGCCATCAGAAAAAATCTCATCTTGAAAATTTTGAATACAAAATAAATCAATCTGATGATATCTTTAGTTTCGATTTCCAATTAAAAGTGAATAAGACAATACATTTTCATTCTCTAATGAAAAATCACAATCTTTAATCAAAAGTTCAGACATGAAATTGCAGGGTCCAAAACATTGGAATTTAACTTACGAAAACAATCGGGTTGTGCTTATGACTCAGGAATCTCAATTCCAACCTTTGGAATCTTTTCTGAATCTTCTCCCAGAAGATGAAGCATTAAGAATGGCAGAACTTGCCAAAAAAAATATTGGGTATTCTTTCAATGGCTTCGGCACCAGTTTTCAAGGCGATTTTGATGAGCATGAAAAAGCCATTGACTACCATGAGGTGATGATCTCTTCAGACATAAATCAAAAAGATATCATCATGAACAAAAACATCTTTCTTCGAATCTTAAGTGCCTATGTTTTCATGTGGCAAAATGTCAGTGACAATCCAAACAAGTTTTCTAAAGTGGTTGAAGGCCTTTCCATCTATGATGTAAAAGAACCTCGTCTAAGTCAATTGCAATTTTGGGGAGTACGCAATACTGGAATCCAAAGAAAATTGCTTTTTGGCGGACCGGAAAATAAGTTGAAATCCTTCAAAGAAAAAATTCAAATAAAAAATGAGATTAGCTTTGAAATTAAATATCACAATGTCCGATGGCAACGAATTGAAAATCTTCCCAATGAAATTGCCAAACCATTTTGTGATGTAATTCACTCCGGAATCTTTGAAAATAAGGAAACGGTCGATGGACATTTTTTCCCAATCAGATTTAATGATATCTTCTATCATCATGTGAATATTGAACACTGGCACTATATTATCATGACTACTTTTTTCGAAAAACAACCGGGTCTGTATATGTTCATCCTCGAAGGTATTTGGGAATTGGACGCCAGATAAATTTAAAAAGTTAGGCCGCCTCCGAAAAGACGACCTTGGTACTTACTCTCTTATCCTTTTTGCTTTTTACAATTGGCCTTACTTTTCGTGCACTTCTTTTTTTCGGAAGCTTCAGTTGGAATTTCTTCCACTTCGTTTACAAAAGAAGATGATGCTACCTTTGTAGATTCATTAGAATCAGCAGCTGCTGTTTTGGCTGCACATGCTTTCTTCGAAGCGGTGCATTTCTTCTTTACTTCAGTATCAGCAACCAGACTTGCACTGGCCACTTTCGTTGTGGATGCATCAGCAGACTTTTTACCGTCACAAATTTTCTTACACTCTTCCAATGTCATGCCCATCTTCTTTGCACATTCTTTCGAAGGAACACAGGTTTTTGACT
>JAHDDD010000049.1:679-16282 GCA_020629535.1 Saprospiraceae bacterium | reverse complement strand
CATTGGGCGAAAAATAACTCAATTCATTCAAACTATGCTAAGATTTTGTTATTTCTGGTGGGAATAACCGGAATTGAACGTTAATACAGTTGTATAATATCGTAAAAATTACTTTGATGAAACAAATACTTAAATATCTGATGCTCTTGATTTTAGGAATAATCATTGCCATGGCCTTGATTCCTTTCCTTTTTAAAGGACAAATCATTGAGCAGATTGAAAAATATACAAATCAAAATCTCAATGCTGAATTGAGTTTTGAAGATGTCTCTTTGAGCTTTTTCCGTTCCTTCCCACACGCCAGTGTACGAATTGAAGATATTCATATCAAAGGCAAAGATCAATTTGAAGACATAACGCTTTTCAAAGCAAACTCAGTTGATTTAGCCACAAATATCAAGTCCGTGATTGCGGATCAATCAAACCTTGAATTGCTGGAATTTCATCTGAATAAACCCATTATCAATATCATTGTCGAAGCAGATGGAAAGGCCAATTATGATATTACAAAGCCCACTGAAGAAAACAATGAATCTTCAGATATGAAATTGAGTTTAAGAGAGTACTCCATCAATGATGCTAAAATCAGTTATGTCGATAAAAGCAGTCAATTGATTTTTAAAACAGAGAACTTTAATCAATCTGGTCGAGGCAATTTCACAGCTGATATTATCAATTTGGTATCCAAGAATGATATTTCTAAAACCAACCTGACTATGGAAGGTATTCCATATTTGACAAATGCCTCCATCTCCGGTCCATTGACTTTAGAGATGAATATACCTGAAGAGAAATATACTTTAAAGGACAATGATATTGCCCTAAATAATATCAAACTATCTGCAGAAGGATTCATTGATCTGAATGGAGATGATATGATGATGGACATGGACATTGAATCTAAAGATGGAAAATTTATCGACTTTCTTTCTTTGGTTCCAAATGTTTACTTCGAAGGTCTGCCAAAGTTTGACACCAAAGGAAATGCAAGTATAAAAGCCAAAGCCAAAGGAATATTCAATTCCACGATTCCAAAATATCCGGCAATTGATGTGGCCATTACAGCTCAAGATGGATATTTAAATTCTCCTGATCTTCCAGAACCTATCAAGGATTTCAATTTTGAATTATTTGCCAAAGCACAACGATCAGATTGGTCTGATTTAGAAATCAATATTCCTGGATTTCGTTTGATTACGCTTGATCAGCCTTTTTCAGGCAAGCTAAATCTTGCGAATGCTATGACGAATGCCCATGCCATTGGTGAATGCAAAGGAAGTCTTGATTTAAAGTCATTGAGCAAAATATTTAACCTTGAAGATTATGATGTAAAATCAGGCTCTCTTGATATGGATCTTAGCTTTGATGCCAAGCAAAGAGATCTTGAAAATGAACGGTATGAAAATGTGCGTTTTGATGGTACCAGCAGTTTGACAAACTTCAATGCATATCATGAGGACTACAAAGAGATTAAGATTTCAAATGTAAACACCAACTTCAATCCTCAAAGAATTGAGATGAATTCCCTTTCGGGGAATGTCGGTAAATCTGATTTTTCAGGAGATGTAAGCATTGATAATCCGATGGCATATTTTCTAACAGATAAAAAAATGAAGGGCAATATAAACTTGAGATCAAAGACATTGGATCTTACTCCCTTTGTCAGTGACGAAAGCAACGATGCTGAAGAAATCGGAATCCAAGCATCAGCTGATGATGAAATAATCAGACAGAGTGAATTGGCCTACAATGTCCAAATTGATGAAATTATTTATCCTGATTACAAAATTGAAAATGTACGTTCTTCAGGCAATATCAATGCTGACCTTATCAATTTAAATAAGACAACCCTGAAGGTCAATGATCAAGGACTAAGCATGGATGGAAATATCAAAAACGCATACGACTATATCGTGAATGATGAAAAAGTAGAAGCAAATGTGAATATTTCAGGAAGAAGTATTGATTTGAATTCATTTATGAGTGAAGGCACATCCAGCAGTTCTGAAAGCGGTCCAATTTATATTCCAAAGAATGTAAATTCAAACATCAATGCAAATTTTAAGCAAGTCATATATGACACCTACACTTTCAATGATCTTAAAGGATCCGTGAATGTCGATGATGGCAAAGCCTTGCTTAAAGGAATTGCCGGGAACGTCATGGAAGGATATATTAAAATGGATGGGCTATATGATACGTCTGATGAAAAAGTAGCTCCCGCATTTGACATGAAGTACGATCTTAGTCAATGGAAATGGAGCGAGACATTCGCCTCTGTAACTACTTTCCAAAAGCTGGCTCCCATAGGTGAATTTATCGATGGTTTGTTTAATTCAACTTTGACTTTTTCAGGCAAATTAGACGATAGTATGTTTCCTGATTTATCGACCATCTCGGCACAAGGATTTATCCATACGCTTGATGGCGCCGTGAAGGGAATGGTCCCACTCCAAAAAATTGGAGATAAACTTGGTATTGCAAAATTATCAAACTTCAAAATTGAAGACACCAAAAATTGGTTTACTGTTGAAAATGGATTCGTCGAAGTTCAACCCTTTGACTTTGATATCGATGAGATGAAATTCAAGGCTGGTGGAAAGCATGGAATTGACCAATCCATTGACTATGTGATTAATGCTACTATACCAAGAGAATTAATGCGAGGCAACAAAATTGGAAATGTTGCAGACAAAGGAATTGATTTCATCGTAAATGAAGCCAACAAGAAAGGTGTCAATATTGACGCGGGTGATTTCATTTATATGGACATAATTTTGACAGGCAGTATCAAGAATCCAAAAATCAAGATAATACCAAAAGGTTCTGGAGGTCAAACTGCCAAAGATATTGTCAGAAATGAAATCGACAACGTAAAGCAAACTGTTGAAGATACCATTAGAAAAACCGTTGACAAAAAAGTCAAAGTGGCTAAAGAAGAGGTAATGAAAAAGACCGATGTCGTCGTTGACAAAGCAAAGGAAAAAGCCAATCAAGAAAAGGACAAAGCGGTTGAAAAAGGCAAAGAAGTGGTAAAAGAAAAAGTAGGTACGGTGATCGACTCTGCTATTGGATCAGCTGTGAGCGATACACTCGCCAAGAAAGTAGAATCAAAAATTGATGACGTACTGGGTGACAAAGCCGACAAAGAAATCGATAAGATCAAAGACAAGCTAGGCAAATGGGATCCTTTCAAAAAGAAGAAGGGAGGCGGTCGATGATTTAGATGAATTATATCTAGCATTGGCACTGGAAAAGAATGATTCATTCTTATTAATAGATGAAAGGAAAGGCAGAAAAATCTGAAAGACTCGGATTAAAAATAATTGGGCCATTGGGAATTTTAAACATTGCTAAAAATGAAGGTCTGATCAAAGAAGTAAAACCACTACTAGAATGTTGAGTTATGATTTTCGAATTTCAAAATCTCTTTACATAAATCAAAACTTCAAATCTCTGTAGTGAGCTCAATCAAATAAATCTTTCAATCCATATTTTACTTTTGTTTTTTACAGGCAAAGTCTTTGGAATTAATTTATTGCTTTATTGATCTCGATCTGTCATAATCAAGTTCCCACATCCATCTATAAATGCATGGAAGTTTGCTCTTGACTCCACCTCAAAGCCAATATCAAGTAAGATGCATTGACCAGCATCGTATTGAATATTTGCTCCTCTTGACAAATAGTTATTGGCAATAATCGTATTGGTTGCCTCAAAATCAAGCACATCTCCATCCCCATAATCATCAATGATTGTCAGATCAAGTGGACAATTGAAAACTTTGATTCTTAAAGTATAATCCTCGACTTCGCCAAAGTCAAAATTTCCACAAAGACCGGATTGAGTTATTGGATTATTGCCTCTTTGCGTGATGATTCTCATTAAAGTTGCACCTTCTGTCGCTGTGGCTGGAATGCTTATACTTTTTGTTACTTCTGTAGAAATGGGCACAAAACCAATTTGCGTAAATTCACCCGCATCTAGAAAATCTCCATCTTGATTAAAATCTATCACGGCCACCGCATACATCGCAAAGTTAGGACCTGACTTAACTGTGAGATCATAGGAAGTGCCTACTTCAGCATCTGAACTCTGTCCAGTGAAATTTGAATAGTTTCCAGAAAGCGCACAACCATTGTTTATGTTTGAAATTTCATTAAAACTCACATCCTGAATATAGTCACCAGATTCACAGCTTGCATTGTTATAACTTGCCTGACAATAATCAGACAACGGCGGTGTTCCTACCCCGATCGTTGCATTGTTTATATCAAAGAAAATATTATCAGAACAAACCACCATGTAGCGACAATCACTGTATGTGAAATTGGTTGGAACGGTGATTGTATGCGCTCCATCATTTGCTGTAGCTTCTGCCAAAATAATATCATAATTATAGCCTCCATCCACTGACAAAAGAATGTCTACTTGAGAGCAAGAAACCGGAGCATTTGTAGTCCCTGCTACGTTCCAAGTAATCTCTTCACTTTCACCTGGCATCCAAAGCTCAGCACTTCCATGTGAAGAAACTGTAAAAGGTCCAATGGTACCGTTGACAATGATATTCATATTGGACTCATCTGTGCAGCCTCCGGTAGGTGCGTTATCTCGAACAGTAACTCTAAAATCAAGATTTCTCCCCACCGTAGGAATAACCTCCCAAGTCGGATTTATTCCTGCAAGAATTGATTCCATCGCAGGAAAATATCTGGTATTAGAAAGTGATGGATTCAATGTTCTAAACATCGGTCCAACAGTATTCGTCGGAGAAGGCGGCATGCTTCCAATCTCATTATCATATTGTTCCCAACAATAGGATAAAACGTCTGAAGAATTGGGATCTGATGCAGTCGCAGTTAAAAAGAATGAAGTCCCTCTCGGTATATTTCTATTAGGTCCGGCATTGACAGTTGGGGCACTATTGGTTGGAGTGGTTACATCAGCACAGCCATTTCCCCCATTAGATGAAAAGCTTCCCATTTGGAAAAGACTTCTTGCATGAAAATATGCATCACTTACATTTTGAACATTGGGTGCGCAAATTCCTGCATAAGCCATGATGGTACTCCCGCTACCGGGCTCGTATGCGCTGTTGTCACTTCTATTTCCGTTGCAAGAATTATTGAAGGTATGCAGTGCTCCAAATTGGTGCCCTATTTCATGACAAACGTAGTCGACATCAAACACATCACCCACTGGACTGTTGAGTCCTGTTACACCCTTTGCTTTATTGTTGGAATTACATGGTCCATTGAGCACGGCAACGCCTCCTCCACCCGTTCCGAAAACGTGGCCTATATCGTAATTAGCACTTCCGATGATGTTATCGCAGGTATTTTGATTTTGATTTAACATCGCGCTAGGATTTCCATTGGAATATGGATCGGTAGTACCATTCAGGTAAATAAGGTCTTCATTATTGGGCACGAGGATCATTGTGATGCTTGCTTCAGATTCATAAATACCATTAACCCTCGTCATGGTTGTGTTGAATGCTGAAATTACATCAGGAATGGTACCGCCATGAAATTGAGCATATTCGCCAGTACAGGCAAGCGCCAATTCGTAGGTTCTAAAGTTGCAATCACCTGCTTTAAAATTAAATTCATCTTCTTCAATTCCGGTCTGCTTTTCGTCAAAATGACATTCGAACTCTTGACCTTCTTTGTTTGTATCTTTTTTAAAATATGACATGTAGTACTTCTCGCTTTTAAAGAAGTACGGGTCTACATAAACAGGATTTTTACCTGGCGTTAAAATGAATGCATGGAATCCATCGAATCCTATTGAAATTTTTACCCTTGCTCCGGAATTATCTATAGCGTATCCAGTAAAAGATTGAATGTCTGGATATTTTGAAGCCAATTTTGTGTCAAAAATGGAAGAAGAGGTGACTTCAAAGGTTTGATTTTGACCATTTGGTAATGGAATTTCAACCAAATTTGAATTTGATTTCTCAGCTGCGATTTCAAGTAATTGAGTTTTCATCGAACGCATGTCTAAGCTCATCAACCTGAACTTTTCTGGAAAAGTAAACCTTAAGTCTGACTGGTTTTTTAGGATGTTGGTCTCATCGATATCGGTCCAACGTTCTTGAGTATGAGCAATGGAAACAAAGAACAAGCTACTGAAAATAATCAGTGTTGATTTGATTAAAGCATTCATAACATACATGGCTTTACTGCGTCTAGTCTGTTCCTAAAACTAATTAATCTCTGCATAATTGTTTCCAATTTTTCACAATTAAAATTTGGAATGTCTTCTGGGTCAAAACCATACAATCATGCAGTCTTACTGATGACATAGAAAAATGAACCATTCGACCAATGGAAATGTGAAGAGCATCTTTGATAAGGACTGCCAAATTTTTGTCAAATTTTTAGTTCACTTCCATGAATTATTTAATTTTCTTTTACATTTATGGAAGAAATTTAAAAATGATATTAAATAATACATGTTGGTGGCAAAATTCTGATTCAAAAATCAGGAAATGATCCAATATGTAAAGCAATGATAAATGACGGCTTGTTGGAATTCCTGACAAGCCGTTTTTAATTGAATGAAATGAAGATTAATGTACATTCTACAAGTATAATTGCAGATTTACATACACCCGTAAGTTTGTTTTTAAAATTTCGGCAACATCATCATCAGGTTTTATTGCTCGAGAGTTCTGATTATTCGAGCAGAGAAAATAGTCTGTCGTTTATTTGCTTTGATAGTCTAGCATCTTTTATTGTGAATGAAAATAGTGGTTCAAATGACACGGTCGAACAGCTGAAAAACTTCATCGAACAGTTTGAAGTAAATGAAACAGATACAAGCAAAGCGTTCAACGGTATATATGGCTATAGTTGCTTTGAGTCTGTGTCTGAATTTGAAGATATCACATTCAATGATAAGAAAACGAGAGATGATATTCCATTGATCAGATATGATCTTTATCGATATATTTTGGCCTTTGATCATTTTCATGAAAAACTACATTTGATTGAAAATGTGCCAGAAGGTAAAAATTCAAGTCTTGAAAAAATTCAGCAAATTTTGGACGGAAAAAATGATCAAACTTTTCAATTCCATACAGACGGCGATGTTTCTTCAACAATGACAGATGATGAATTCAAAAGCATAGTCACAAGATGCAAACAGCATTGTCAACGAGGAGATGTTTTTCAAATCGTTCCTTCCAGAAGATTTTCTCAGGCATTTAGAGGTGATGAATTCAATGTGTATCGAGCACTCCGGTCTATTAACCCTAGTCCGTATTTGTTTTATTATGATTATGGTGAATTTAAGATTTTTGGTTCATCACCTGAAGCACAATTGGTCATTTCCGACGGTGAGGCAGAGATACATCCCATTGCTGGAACATTCAAACGGACCGGAGATTTTGACGAAGACCTAGCATTAGCCAATGAACTAAAAGCCGATCCTAAGGAAAATGCAGAACATGTGATGTTGGTTGATCTGGCTCGCAATGATTTGTCCAGAAGTTTGAGAGATGTAAAAGTCAAGGAATATAAAAGTGTTCAATTTTTCAGCCACGTGATTCATCTTGTTTCTAAATTGACCGCAAGGTTAAAAGAAGGTGTTCATGCTTATCGGGTTTTTGCTGACACATTTCCTGCAGGAACGCTTTCAGGTGCACCAAAAATTCGGGCTATGCAGATCATTGATGAGCTCGAACCACATCAACGAAGCTATTATGGAGGTGGCCTTGGCATCATCTTTTTCAATGGCAATCTAAACCATGCCATCATGATCAGATCATTCCTGAGTAAAAACAACTTCCTGCATTTTCAGGCAGGTGCAGGCATTGTGATCGATTCAGTAGAAGAAAAAGAATTAGCTGAAGTAAACAACAAACTTGCAGCATTGAATAAAGCTTTGGAGCTTGCAAACGAAATGACATGAAGAAAATCCTCATCATAGATAATTACGATTCTTTTACCTTTAATTTGGTCCATGCAGTTTATGAAATACTGGATCAGGAAGTAGATGTTAAGAGAAATGACGCATTGACTTTAGAGGAAGTTGAAAACTATGACTATTTAATTTTTTCTCCTGGCCCGGGCATTCCAGACGAAGCTGGACTCATGAAAAAGATCATTGAGAAATATCTAAATAAGAAAAAAATGCTTGGGGTTTGCCTAGGTCATCAAGCCATTTATGAAGTAATGGGAGGAAGCATTGTGAATCTTGAAAAAGTTTTTCACGGCATTCAAACCAACATGAATCTCACGGAAAAAAGAAGTGTTATTTTCGATGGATTGACCAATCCATTTAAAGGGGGAAGATATCATTCATGGGTAGGAAACCTCGAGGATATCCCCGCACATTTGGAGGTAACTTGTGTCGATGATGAAGGTCAGATTATGGGATTTCAACACACATCACTTCCAGTATTCGGAGTCCAATTTCATCCTGAGTCAATACTGACTCCTGATGGTAACACGATTTTAAAGAACTTCTTAAGCTTGTAAGATGAAAGAATTGCTCAACCATTTGTTTAACCACAACAGTCTCACGTCTGATCAGGCGAAACAGATATTGTTAGAGATTTCTGAAGGCAAACACAATGAAGCACAAGTTGCTGCTTTCATCTCTGTATTTTTAATGAGAAATATATCTGTAGAAGAGCTAACGGGTTTCAGGGATGCGTTGCTAGAACTTAGAGTCCCACTCGATTTTGGAGACATCGATGCTATTGATCTTTGCGGAACAGGAGGAGATGGTAAAAACACTTTCAATATCTCCACCTTGACATCATTGATAGTAGCTGGCGCTGGGTACAAAGTAACAAAACATGGTAATTATGGGGTTTCATCTGTCTGTGGGTCATCGAATGTATTGGAATCTCTTGGATATAAATTTACAAATGATAAAGGAACATTAGAAAAGCAATTGGACGAATCAAACATCTGTTTTTTACATGCTCCACTCTTCCACCCCGCCATGAAGTTTGTCGGTCCGATACGAAGGTCTTTGGGAGTAAAGACATTTTTCAATATGTTGGGTCCTTTGGTAAATCCAGCACGTCCCAACCATCAGATGACTGGTGTTTTTAATTTGCATTTACAAAGACTTTATCAATATCTTTTCGAAAGGTCTGATGTAAATTACAAGATTATATACGGACTATCCGGTTTTGATGAGGTGTCTCTCACGGATCAAGCCCAAGTGGTTAGTAGAGATGGTGTTCATTTAATTGAGGCCGATTATTTCAATACATCGAAGTTGGAGCTGAATCAAATATTTGGAGGAGATACAATTGAAGAAGCAAGTGAAATATTCATGAGTGTACTAAGTAATGTTGGTACAGATGCGCAGAAAAATGTGGTTCTTGCCAACAGTGCCTTGGCTATCCACACATTCGACACGACAAAAGACATTTCTGAATGTTGGGCAGAGGCCGAAGAAAGCATTGACTCTGGAAAAGCATTGAATGGATTTAAGAATATCATTTCGATAAGTGCTTCATGAATATTCTAGATAAAATAGTGGCACAAAAGAAAGAGTACCTTTCTTTAAAGAAAATAGAAACTCCATTGAGTGATGTTCAAACACATCCAGGATTGGAGAGAAAGGGCATTTCAACCATTGCTCAATTCCAAAAACAGAGAGGATCTGTGATCGCAGAATTTAAACGCAGATCACCATCACGTTCGGACATTAATATGTCAGCAATGGTTAATCAAGTGGTACCTGTCTATGAATCTGGAGGTGCCGCAGCCGTATCTGTATTAACAGACCAACATCACTTTAAAGGAAGTTTAGATGACTTGTGGATGGCTAGAAAATTGGTCGAAATTCCATTGCTTAGAAAGGACTTTATCATTGATCCATATCAAATATATGAAGCTAAAGCTGCAGGTGCAGATTTAATTCTTCTTATAGCCTACTGCTTAGATAAATCAGAAAGTGAAGCGTTGACTGATTTAGCCCATGAACTTGAAATAGAGGTACTTTTTGAAATTCATGATCTGCATGAATTACAAAAGATGCCAGACAACATTGACATACTTGGTGTCAACAACAGAAATCTTAAAACATTCCAAGTTGACTACAAATATGCCATTGATATTTACAATGAATTGCCAAATGAAAAAATCAAAATATCAGAAAGTGGTATCTTAAATAAACAAAGCTATGTTGACACTATAGAGGCAGGTTATAAGGCTTGCCTTATCGGCGAATTTTTAATGAAAGAAAACGATCCAGCCACCACCATTCGTTCATTATTAAATGCAGTAAATAATGAAAATTAAAGTTTGCGGCCTCAAACATATTGACAATATTCAAGAATTGGATAAGTTAAACATTCATTTTATTGGACTGAATTTTTTTGAGCAATCCAAACGTTACATTGATCACACCAAAGCTTGTGTGATTAGCAATTACAAAGGTCATAAAAAAGTCGGCGTCTTTGTAAATGCCAGAAGAAGGTACTTACTTGACATGGTCAAGATTTACAACTTGTCAATGGTTCAGCTGCATGGTGACGAATCTCCCCAATACGTTAATGATATTAGCGATTTTGTAGATGTAATCAAAGTTTTTTCCATTAAAGAAAAGCAAGATTTCGAAAAGACAAAAGAATACACCAATTGCAAATACTTCTTGTTTGACACCAAAGGCATTGAACGTGGGGGAACAGGTATAAAATTTGATTGGTCATTGTTGAATGCATACCAAAGTAATACCAAATTTATGTTGGCTGGTGGCATTGGCCCCAAAGATGTGCAGATGATCAAAGCCATCCAACATCCACAACTTTTTGCCATTGATATAAATTCCGGATTCGAAACAGAACCAGGACACAAAAACGCGAACCTCATTGAACAATTTCTCAAGGACTTATTATCATGATACATTACAATAATTCTTACAATCCAGATTCAGAAGGATTTTATGGACAGTTTGGAGGTGCATTCATTCCAGAAATGCTGTTTTCAAATATCAACAATCTCAAGAATCAATATTTGGAAATCATCAAAGATGAAAGCTTTCAAAAAGAGTTTGACAACTTACTTAAAGATTATGTCGGTAGGCCAACGCCACTATATTTTGCAAAGAGACTCTCTGAGGAAATTGGTGCTAAGATCTATTTCAAAAGAGAAGACCTTTGCCATACCGGCGCTCATAAGGTGAATAATACAATTGGTCAAATATTGCTTGCACAAAGACTTGGCAAAACGAGGATCATCGCAGAAACAGGAGCTGGCCAACACGGCGTAGCAACGGCAACCGTATGCGCTCTGATGGGTATACAATGCATTGTCTACATGGGTGAAATTGATATTGCCAGACAAGCTCCGAATGTACAAAGAATGAAAATGCTGGGAGCAGAAGTAAGACCAGCAAAATCAGGAAGTAAAACACTGAAGGATGCTACAAATGAAGCTATCCGTGACTGGATCAATAATCCAATCGACACACATTATATTATTGGATCGGTTGTGGGGCCTCATCCCTACCCAGACATGGTAGCCAAATTTCAAAGTGTAATTTCAGAAGAGATGAAATGGCAACTAAAAGAAAAAGAAGGGCGAGAAAATCCTGATTATATTGTTGCCTGTGTAGGTGGAGGAAGCAATGCTGCAGGTGCATTTTATCACTATCTTGATGAGCCAGAAGTAAAATTGGTGTTGGTAGAAGCTGCCGGTGAAGGTATCTATTCGGGTAAATCTGCGGCTACTTCAATACTGGGTTCCCGTGGAGTGATTCATGGCAGTATGACGATGCTAATGCAAGATCCATATGGTCAAATTATAGAACCTCATTCTATCTCTGCAGGTCTGGACTATCCAGGCATTGGTCCATTGCATGCTCATTTGATCGATTCAAAACGGGCTCAAGTTTTTGCAGCTACGGATGATCAAGCAATAGAAGCAGCCTTTCATATTACCCAAATGGAAGGAATTATTCCAGCCCTTGAAACAGCTCACGCATTGGCCGTATTGGATCAAATGGAAGTAAATAAAGATTCAGTGGTCATTGTGAATATGTCTGGTCGAGGAGATAAAGACCTCAACACATATATTGCTGTCCAAGACTCAGATAAAACAGAAAATATACCAAGCTCCGGAATTTGATGAATAGGATAAACAGACTTTTCGAACAAAAGAAAAAAGATGTTCTCAACATCTATTTTACGGCAGGTTTTCCAAAATTAAATGATCTGTCTCAGATCATTTTAGAATTGGAAAAATCTGGCGTGGACCTCATAGAGCTTGGCATGCCATATTCTGATCCGCTGGCTGATGGTGAGACGATTCAATACTCCTCATCTATCGCTTTGAAAAATGGAATGAATCTAGACCTGCTTTTTAGTCAAGTCAATGATGTTAGACAAAAGACAGAAATTCCAATCATGCTCATGGGGTATTACAATCAGATGATTCAATATGGTGAAGATAAATTTTTAGATAAGTGTGTTGATGCTGGAATTGATGGATTGATCATTCCTGATATACCACTTACATATTTCGAAAAAAATCTACAGGAAAAAGTAGAACAAAAAAACTTGGCGATGACGTTTTTGGTCACTCCTGAATCAGGTGAAGAGCGCACCAAATTAGCAGATAGACTAAGTTCTGCGTTTTTATATGTTGTAGCAAAGTCTAGTGTGACAGGCAAGACAGAAGAACTAAACGAAAATCAAATTGATTACTTTCAAGAATTAGATTCTTATCAATTGAAATCTCCTCGACTGATTGGATTTGGAATTCATGACAGAGCGAGTTTTGTAAATGCTGCAAAGTATGCGAACGGAGCGATTATTGGTAGTGCCTTTATCCGAGTCTTACGAGACAAAGGCATTGATGGTATCAATGCCTTTGTCTCGCAAGTAAGAGGAGTATAAAAATAATTGTAATAGCGCTAGAATTTTAATAGTACAAGAGCAAAAAAAGAAAGGCTTCATTTCAGAGAAATGAAGCCTTTTCTTTGTTTGATTTGTGTATCTAATTAACAATCAACTTTTGAACCATTTCAGCTTCTCCAACCTGAATGGTCATATAATATACATTGGATGGTAAATCCGTCGTAATATTTATCTGATTTGTCCCTGAACTCAATACAGCTTTCTGAGTGTGCACTCTCCTACCCAACTGATCAGTGACACGAACAATCGCTTCGTCCGCATTTCCATTATTGACAACTTTCACAGAAAAATCTCCCAGATTTGGATTCGGGAACACTGATGAAACATCAATACCTATAGCATTAAGATCTTCAATGGAATTTGGGGTAATAGGATTTAAACTAAATGTGGATACACCCGTTGATGATCCTTCAAAATCAATGAAAACCAACTTATACAGATCACCGTTAGGCATCTTTAGAATATAAGCAAGGTCATCATAAACAACCCATTGAACGGTATTAATATCAACTTCTTTCCAATCAAAACCAATGACATCGTGGTCTGAACTATAATTTCCATCAGCGTCTTGAACTGTCACATCATCTGGATTTTTACCCGCGATTTCTGCCACTCTGATTCCATCTTTTGTAAGAACACCGGTAACCAAGTAGTCAAGAATGGCCCCTTCTCCATCTGGAACTGGTGAGTTGTATCTTGTAAAAAGCAAGTCCCAACCTTCTGGCTCAAGGTCTTTTACTGAATCACCATTGAATGAAAAGTAAGCAAATTGATTTCCACTAAATTCCATTTTATCAAAAGTGACAGTCTTTTCGTTGCTTCCATCAAGGTCGGCGTATTTAATCTTATATGTAGTTAACTCAAGATCAATGAATATTTTTTTGAAATTTCCATTTCTCATTTTGAGGACATACACCTTACTTCCAAATACTGACATGGAAGCTGGATCGTACATACCCCAGCCAAAATCTGCGAAATTGGATGGATCTTTAGGTTGATTGAAAGCACCGTCGAACCAAGATTTCTCATCATTGTAAAGTCTTTCGATGACGTCATTCGGTGAAATGTCTGAATTGAAATTGGTTGTTGGAGCAAGGTAGAGTTCCAATTCCGAACCATCGAGACCAGCAGCCTCATTGATTAATATAGATGCATCTTGGAATCCTAAAACGCTGAAAGCCAGGTCCCAACTATTGTTATTAAGACTGGTTTTTTCTCCGGTCTCAATATCATAGAAAGTCTGCTGTGAATATGCTGCTCCCACACTAACTTGATCGATTTGTGCATTGATAGTAAGGAAAGCTGCTAAGAATAATAATGTAAATGTCTGCTTCATATCTTTTTATTAATACCTCTGAATGAAGGTAGGCTTATTATTAGATTATTGCTTTAAGAACAATACAAACTTATACTTTGTTCATTATTAAAAATACCCATGAAAGTAAATTCAATACCTCCGAACACAAATACGAATATCTTGTCGCAATAATCTACCTTTGCCTAATAGTCCCTATTTTTAGGGGTTGGATCACTGAATTTAGAAATAAAATATGCTTGAATACAAAGAACATAAAACAAAAAGCTCGAAAAATGCCTCAGAACCAAAATGGAAATATTACTCATTAAATGAGGATATTTCGATGTTGAGTTGCGATAGTAGTGAAGCATCAAAAATATCGCTCAACGTAAATCCAACAATTGTCCAATATTTTTTCTGTGTGGAAGGTTCTGCCAACTTTGGTTTCTTCTTTGGTGCCTACAAGATTGACTTGAAGGGAGGTGAAAATTTCTTCTTTTATAATCCGAAGCAAAAATTGAAACCAACGATCACCACTTCTCCTGGCACAAGACTCGTATGCATTTTTACAGGATTGGAAAAAATCCATGAACTGTTTCTCGATCAGGCGGATTCTCTTCATTTCCTTAAGGGTGAAAATGCGAGCAAAAAATTTTACAAAAAGAATGAAACCGATGCAACCATAGAAGTTGCACTGAATCAAATCATCAATGAAGATCTCCATTCAAAGACTTTGGACATTTTTAGATATGCAAAAGCCTTAGAAATCTTAAGCTTGTATTTTTCAGCTGAAGCAAGACAAGAAAATGCTTCTTGTCCATACCTCAATGATGAAGAAAGTGTCAGAAAGATAAAAAATGCGAAAGAGATTCTCATCAAACGGATGGCGTCTCCACCGATGATTTCCGAATTGGCTATTGAAGTAGGTCTTAATGAACATAGGCTTAAAGAAGGCTTTAAAGGTCTGTATGGCTCCACTCTTTTCCAATACCTTCTCGATTATAAGATGAACAAAGGTCGGAATATGCTCGACAGCGGAAAGTACAAGGTCAAAGAAGTAGCCTACGACCTAGGTTATCACAATCCGAGCCATTTCATTACAGCTTTTAAAAATAAGTTCGGTGTGACTCCAAAAAAGTATTTGATGGGGAAAGTGTAAAGCAAAATCACATCATCCTATCAAAACCCCGGGAAATAAAAACACCAAAACCAACACAACCAATTGTATCAGCATAAAGGGAACAATGCCTCTATAGATATGTGCCGTTGTTACTTCTGGTGGAGCAACACCCTTGAGATAAAACAACGCAAAACCGAATGGTGGAGTTAGAAAAGATTTTTGAAGATTGAGGGCCATCAAAATTCCAAACCAAATCACATAGCCACCAAAGCGGGATAGATTATTGGAATAATGATA
>JAHDDD010000049.1:0-669 GCA_020629535.1 Saprospiraceae bacterium | reverse complement strand
GGTGGAGCGACCCCTTTTAAATAAAACAATGCAAATCCAAATGGTGGAGTCAGAAATGAGGTTTGTAAATTCAATGCCATCAAAATTCCAAACCATATTAAATCAATTTCCATAGCCACCAAAGCGGGATAGATTACTGGAATAATGATAAAAATGATTTCAATAAAATCAATGAAAAAGCCAATGATGAAAATCATGATCATGATCACAATCAAAAATGTAACAGGTGTAAAATTCAAAAGATGAATCAAATCTACAATCAGATCATCACCGCCCAATGCTCTAAAAACTAGGCCGAAGGTGGTGGCCCCAAGCAGAATCATAAAAACCATAGATGTGACTTTCATAGTGCTCCTACTGACCGATGAAATAACTTCAAGAGTTAATTTTCTTTTAATACCAGCAAGAATCATAGCTCCTAAAGCACCCACAGCAGCAGCTTCAGTTGGTGACGCTATTCCCAAAAAGATAGAACCCAATACCAGAATAATCAATAACAATGGAAAAACAAAAGCGATCAAAACTCTCATCACAAAACCATCACTTTTAAATGCCTGTATTTCTTCATCAGGTATTGCTGGCGCTACCTCTGGATTTATTTTTTCTTTGATAAAAATGTAAAGTATATACATGGCCACCAATCCAATACCCGGAATCACTGCAGCTTTG